>CAZOTM010000027.1:1085-15129 GCA_964582675.1 uncultured Clostridiaceae bacterium | reverse complement strand
CGAATTGGATTTTCGATAGCCCATTTTATTGGGTGCTATTTTGCAACAGCACCTTGTGCCCCCGGCATGGGTGAAAAATTGGTGGTGAGAGTCAGCTACGCCCTCGGTAGCAGTGCTTTCGTTGCTTTCACTTTAATTTGATCGCACCAGCGTTGCAACGCAAATGCAACGCAAAATTTTACGTTGCATTGACGTCGTTCTTATTGACAACTCCCAAACCCTTATGCACCTTTCATAACCTCTCTTAATATCGCTGTCGACCTGATGTCACAAAGTATCCGATTCATAAAAAGCGAAAAACCTTGGAATCGCAAGGTTTTTTTGTGGCAATACGATTCCTGCTCGAGGGTCGATGTTCTGCGCTCCCACCGCTGGTGGGCCATGCCATGGGCAGCCTCCCGCATTTCACAAACTTCAATGTTTTGTATTCCCCGCCAAGGGGTAATCGCACAACTTTACGCCTTCGACGCAGGGCTTCTGTGAGCGACTATGGGTGAAACTCCTCTGGGCTAATCGATGGGATCAATTCGGATTTTTCTTGAAGGTGAATATATAGCTGCCTGTATTGGAATCAGACACGGATACGGCCTGGTAGTCCTTGGGCACATTGTATTTGTCAGTATCGGTCTTTGCCTGCATGGAGACGATGTAGTCGCCGTAGGAGAAGTAGTCCCAGTCTTCCAGACTTTGGATATATTCCTCCATGGTAAATTTGTTTTCATAAATGATTTGAGCGTGGGGGAACCCCACATAGCGGAAGTGCCAGGGTTCAAAGGGGATCTTGGTGATGCCCTCTTTGCCGTCGGGGTATCGGACAATAAATCCGAATTTCCACGAGTTTTCATTGGTATACCGGCCGGAGGGAGTGTTTAAAAAGCGGAGATCGCCGATATCATCCACCATGAGGTCGATGGCCAGGCCCGATTCATGCTCGCTGCCGCCGGGAACCTGGACATAGACATTATCCTTTTCATTCAGCTTGGTTTGCTGGTTCCGGTTCCGGTAACCGGAGATGATGTAAATGACTTCACCGGTCTCTGCCTCGGTGGCGTCCAGCATTTTCAGGAAGCCATCCTTGACCTCCGGATTGATTTTGATCCCGTCGTCAAACTCGATGAGATCCGGGTTGTAGGCCTCGGTCAAGAGACGGTCACCATTGATGAGCATCAATTGGTCATTGATCTCCGCTCCGTTTAATATTTGGGACAGGCTTTTGGTCATTAGGGTGATGTTAGCGTCTTCCGAGGTCACATTGCCCCCCTTGGTGGTTGTGCCAGGGGCAGTTGAATTGCCATTTCCGTTATTGCCTGATGGCAAGGCGGAGGTCAGATTGTGCTCCAGGATATATTCCCTGGTGGAGCCGAACTGGTTCTTTAAAACGGATCGGATCAGGAAGAAGCCGCCGACGAGAATAATGACAGCTCCCAGCAAAGCCAGCTGCCGGTTTCTGAGGATCTCTTTTCGACGCTTCCGTCTTGCCAGCTGCTCCGTATATTTTTTATTTTTCGCCCGGTCATCCGGAGCATTGGTTTTTTTGGTCATTGGATCTCCCTGGTAATTTTTATGTGAGGAATACTTTAGCGGTAAAAGTCTGTATCGAAAAAAGCGGCAAAAAAAATATCTTGATAAGCTGGTCAAAATGACCGCATCTGAAGATTCATCCACCTGTTCAGAGGGATCAGGATCACCGGTAATTCCATTTGTAACACAGCAATATGAAAGCCAGCTAAAGAAATCCCCAATCTTACCTCATATTATAGCTTATTTCTCCGCTAAATTCAGGATGCCTTAAAATAAGTCAAACTGGTTAGCTACCAAAATAGATGTTAAGAAACACCTGCTGAAGCTTTAACCGGGACTTAACCTTCTGTTAAAATCAACAGCCGTTCACACAATTATAATAACCTTGTAACGAATCAACGAGGGGGAAATGAAAAATGATGAAAAGAACCAAGAATACCTTATGTGCAGTCATGACTGCGGCAGTAGTCCTGGGGGGATCAGGCGTGCCGGTATTCGCCAAATCTGTCCAGAAGAGCAGCGCAGGAAACGGGCAGCAGGCCAAAAATGTTATTGTCATGGTCGCTGACGGCTGGGGTTATAACCAAATCCTGGCTGCCAATTACTATAATGCGGGCAAGGCCAACGCGGAAGCTTATCAGAACTTCCCGGTGGCAGTAGGGATGTCCACATTCTCTTCCGTCGGAGCCTATGACCCATTGACGATTTGGGATGATTTTGATGCCTTCAAGGCAAAACCAACGGATTCAGCCGCTGCGGGAACGGCCATGTCCACCGGCTATAAAACCTATGATGCCGGCATCGGGGTCAAGGCGGATGAAACTTCGGTCACCCACATCGCCGAGGAATTTGAAATGCTTGGCAGAGCCACCGGTGTCGTATCCTCCGTTCAGTTCTACCATGCAACCCCGGCATCTTTTGCAGTCCACGACGTGAACCGCAACAATTACAACCAGATCGCCGAAGAGCTCATCAGGGAGTCAGCCCTGGAAGTTGTCATGGCCCCCGGCCATCCCGGGTTTAATGATGACAATGAAGAAGTTGCCTTAAACTACACCAATCTTTCCAAAAACAAGACGGCTGCTCCTGGAAACGGAGCGCTGCTGTGGAACGATTTAACGAAAGGCATCGCCGGAGCTGACAGGGATGGGGACAAAGCCGTGGATCCCTGGGCATTCATCGAGACCAGGGAAGAGTTTCAGGCCATGATGGATGGAGATGTTCCGAACCGAGTATTCGGTGTTCCCCAGGCAGCATCCACACTCCAGCAGGGCAGGAGCGGTGATTCCAAGGCAGACCCCTATGCAGTGGATTTAAATGAGGGTGTTCCCACCCTTGCAGAAATGTCCAAAGCCGCGTTGAATGTTCTCGACAACGATGAAGACGGATTATTCCTGATGATCGAAGGCGGCGCCATCGACTGGGCAGGCCATGCCAACCAAAGCGGAAGAGTCATTGAAGAAATGGATGATTTCAACGGGGCAGTCGATGCAGTGATTGATTGGGTCGAAACCAACAGCAGCTGGTCACAGACTCTGCTCATCGTGACCGGCGACCATGAGACCGGTTATTTGACCGGTGCAGATGGAACCTACGGCGAGGTCGTTAACAATGGGGCAGGCAGCCTTCCGGGTATGGTTTGGAACTCAGGTGATCACACCAATCAGCTGATCCCCATGTTTGCCAAGGGGCAGGGCGCTGCCGTTCTTAGAAAGACAGCCGATCAGATGGATCCGGTCAGAGGCAGGTATATGGATAACACGGAGTTCTTCGGCGTGATATTGGATCTGATCCAGTAATCAATATATTGATCAACTGCCCGGGAAACACCGACAGCTGATTCAGACAGATGATACCGACAGCTGACACAGGCAGGCAATACAGACAGCTATGGGGAATACCAACAGCACGGTCAAGGAAAGTTATAACGGCTTTCCTTGGCCTTTTGGCTTTCATGGCGCAGAGAGCATTAGTCCGAACCGCCCCGGAAAAGACATGCAGGCTCCTTCGGGTTTCGTGACGGCTCCTGGGGAAGCTTTCCGACAGGATCAGACAGTCTTCGTTTTATGGCAGATGGATTTGGGTACGGTGGGGGAAAGCCGGAGCCATCCTGTGAAGGCCGTGGAAAAGCCCGGTATGTTTCGTAGTAAAGGTCACTGCCAAAGACCAGAGCCAGGTGGAACCGCAGCCTCTGGGAAAAAGACTCTGGGAAAAAACTTTGGAAAATTACTCTGGAAAAAAGGTCTCCCACACTGAATTGGAATGTGCTATTGTTTAAATTAAATAAATCAGGGTACTTCAGGAAAATAGGGAGGAACAGCCATGTCAGAACCGATCATCTTAACGCCGTTTATCAACGGGGAATTTGTGGAGTCAGCTGCCGTAAAGTATACGGACGTGTTTGATCCATCCACCGGGGAAATCATTGCCAAAGCGCCGCAGTGCACCGCTTTTGAGATTGAAAAAGCCGTGGCGGCTGCCAAGGCGGCGTATGGCCCCTGGAAGAATATCCCGGCCCATAAGCGGGCCCAGTATTTCTTCAGGCTGCGGGAGCTCTTGCGGGAACATCTGGAGGAATTGACTGGGATCGTGGCCAGGGAAAATGGCAAGGTCTGGAGTGAAGCGGAAGGGGATGTCCTAAAGGCCATCGAAATGACCGAGATTGCCACCTCCATTCCCGCCTTGCTCATGGGGGAAGCCTTGATGGATACCTCCCTGGGCTATGATACAACTTTGTACCGGGAGCCCATGGGCGTATTTGCCGGAATCGCCCCCTGGAACTTCCCGGCCATGATCCCCATGGGCTGGATGGCCCCCATCGCCATCGCCTGCGGCAATACCTATGTGTTGAAGGCGGCATCCATGACGCCCATGACGGCTCTGCGGATCGCCGAATTATACAAGGCGGCCGGTTTTCCCGACGGGGTCATCAATGTGGTGACCTGTTCCAGAAACGAAGCCGAACTCCTCCTGTCCCATCAGGACGTTAAGGGGATCACCTTTGTCGGCTCCACGGCGGTGGGGGAGCACATTTACGCCACTGCCGCCAAGTACGGCAAGCGGGTGCAGGCGCTGTGCGAAGCCAAGAACCACGCCCTCGTGCTCAAGGATGCCCCCCTGGCCAGAACCGCTGCCGGGATCATCAATTCCACCTTCGGCTGTGCCGGGGAGCGCTGCATGGCACTGCCTGTGGTGGTGGTGGAAGAAACCGTGGCCGATCAGCTGGTATCTGAGCTCATTGCCCAGGTTAAGGGGCGCAAAATCGGCCCGGCCTATGACAAAGCCTCCTGCCTGGGTCCGGTGGTAACCGCTGGCCATAAGCAGTTTGTCACCGAGTGGATCGAAACCGGTCTGAAGGAGGGAGCGGTGTTGGCCTTAGACGGCAGGGACGTCACCGTGGAAGGCTATGAGGGGGGCTTCTACCTGGGCCCCACGATACTGGACCATGTCAAGCCAGGCATGACCGTGGGCGACCGGGAAATCTTCGGACCGGTCCTCTGCATCAAACGGGTGGAGGACTTTGAGGCCGGCTTAAAGCTGATGAACGACAATCCCTATGCCAACGGCTCGGTGATTTTTACCCAGAATGGCTATTATGCCCGGGAGTTTGCCAAACGAACCGACGGCGGCATGGTGGGCATCAATGTGGGGATTCCGGTTCCCGTAGGCATGTTCCCCTTTTCCGGCCATAAAAAAAGCTTCTTCGGGGACCTCCACGCCCATGGCAAGGACGCAGTACGCTTCTACACGGAGAGCAAAACCATCACCACCCGGTGGTTTGATGAAGCGGAAGGCAAAGCCACCACCGTCAATTCATGGGATGGATCCCAGGCTAATCAATAGACCAGAGAATTGATCAGTGAATAGATCAGCGAATAGATCAGGGAAAAAAACCAATCCGGCTGAGAATTTACCCGAAAGGAAAATCAGCCGGACTGGTTTTTTTTGTGTGGTTATTGTTCCCTGATTATTGAATAAGATACCGTCTGGCACCCCGCGGCATCATGGTTAAATGCGGAGACCAGCCAACGGCTGCTCTATCAATGGGTGGATCGCCTTGCCAGCGTTTGATTAAGGTTATTGTTGGGAACCTGTTAAGAAGCTGTTTAGAACCATCCCAAGGATAATTACGATGATGCCCAGGGCCCCTATCCAGTCCGGAGGCGCATCCCCCAGGAATAGAACGCCTCCCAAGAGGGCAAACAGAACTTCGCCGGCCTGGGTGGACTCGATTACCGCCAGCTGCTTATGGTTGGCTTTGACCAGGTCGGTGGCTTTGAAAAACAGCAGGGTGGCGACCACACCGGATAGCAGGGCGACGATCAATACCTGGAGGGTTTGGCTTGCCGAAGGTGCCCCCACCTTGGCCAGGCCAAATATGGCCAGGAGGATCCAAAACGGCAGACTGCACAGCGTCATGCCATAGGTTCGTTCGATGGTGGATACTTCATCTCCGCTGACCTCCATCATTTTACGGTTTCCCAGGGGGTAAGCCACTGCTGCGATGAGGATGGGCAAGAGGGTTAACAGGGTGAGACGGATATCCAAACTGTTGAGATTATTTACCTGGAGGAGAAATACGCCGACTAAAATGAGGCCGGAGGCAAGCAAGTTTTTTATGGGGATCCGCTTATTGAAGAAAGGCGACAGGAGCACCCCCATCACGATGGTCAGCTGCCAGGAAGCCGCGATCAGCCAGGATTCCCCGTAATCCCCCGCATAGGACAGCGGTGCGTAAAAGAGGCCGAAGCCAACGGTGCTCCAGACCATCCATTTGGGGAGATTTTGTTTGATGACCTGGTGGATATGACGGAAGCCATGCCGTTTTCCGGTAATCAGTGCCAGCATCGGAAGGGTGAACAGGTAACGGAGACTGGCGCTCCAAATCCAACTGCCGCCGGATAGATACATGCTCCGGTTCAGCACAAAGGTAAAGGCGAAAAAGAAAGAGCCTGCAATGCCCAGGAAAAGTGCTTTTTTCATGTAGTTGTCTGGTTACTCCTTATGTGAATGCGTTGGATCAAAGATCATGTTCAGGATGGAGCTGTTTTCAAGGGATGAATTGATATGGGCAGGGGGACATCGGCTTGGCACCGAAGTCATTGCGTTTCATAAAATGGGTTTGATGTCAGTCCACAACCATTAAGATACATTCTGCTGTCTGCCATTGTAAGAAATATTTTCGACTGATATATTTTCGACAGTCTTCCGGTGCAATCAATATTTTTCCTGGCGTCAGCTGCCCTAAATTGTTTCTACTATAGTATATTATGCCAGGGCAGGCAATCCAAAATAAATTCTGCAGCAGAAATTCAGATCAATTCAGCCGCAGAATTTTGGATGTTTTGCAGCAGAATTGATGGGGATTCTGTAATTCCGTCATGATGGCTGAATTTTTGGGGCAGGGGAAAAAGACAAGCCAATGAGAATGGCTGGAAGACGCCGGGATGCCCCGAACCAAAAAAGCTGTAAAAAATAAAGAGTCCGGATCAGTAATGGATGCTACTGACCCGGGCTCCTGCTTCAGCGATAAACGTCAAATGTCACACAGTATAGCTTTTTTACAGGGAGCACTCAATCACTTTGCCCATTTCACCATAAAGGGGCTACTATGGTACGGTTCGATCTATGATCCATGGTGCTGAAGCCATTTACACGAAGATGACCACCTGACGGCTCCTCCCGATTCATTTCTTAATCATAGCTCACAGTACCCATGGCTGCAGGAACGCCGATAGTTTGGGCGATCCAGGTGATCCCGGGTCCTATTTCCCGGCAGCCAGCTTGGCTTTGACATAGCCGACCAAACCGCCGCTGCTGATGATTTTATTGATGAATTCGGGGAAGGGTTCCGTATGGTATAGTTCATGTCTGGTTTTATTGGTGATGGTGCCGGTTGCAAAATCAACATCGATGTCGTCACCGGGCATGATTTTAGCGTAAGCCTCGGCGCTTTCTAAGATGGGCAGGCCGGTGTTAAAGGCATTCCGATAAAAGATCCTGGCGAAGGTCGGAGCGATGACGCACTTGATGCCGGAGGCTTTGATGGCGATGGGCGCATGCTCCCGGGAGGAGCCGCAGCCAAAGTTCGTGCCGGCGACGATAAAGTCTCCGTCTTTGACGGTTTTCACAAACTCCTTGTCGATGTCTTCCATGCAGTGGGAAGCCAATTCTTTATGATCGGTGGTTGCCAGGTACCTGGCTGGGATGATGACATCCGTATCAATGTTGTCTCCGTATTTAAATACTTTTCCCATTTGCGCCATCCCCTCCTAAAGGACCAGTTTCTTTTTGCCCGGTTCGGTCAGATAGCCGGAAATGGCAGAAGCGGCGGCTACGGCAGGGTTGGCCAAATAGATCTCCGAGGTTTCGTCGCCCATTCGGCCGGTGAAGTTTCGGTTGGTGGTGGATACGCATTTTTCCCCCGAGGCCAGGATGCCCATGTGGCCGCCCAAACAGGGTCCGCAGGTGGGGGTTGAGAAAACGGCTCCGGCCTTGACAAAGATCTCGGCAAAGCCCCGTTTGACGCATTCTAAATAAATCTCCTGGGTAGCCGGTATCACGATGGTCCGGACTCCGTCGGCGACTTTTTTGCCCTTCATGATTTTGGCGGCAATCTCCATATCGGAGATCCGGCCGTTGGTGCAGGAACCGATGACTACCTGGTCGATTTTTATGCCGGCTACCTCCCAGACCTGCCTGGTGTTGTCCGGCAGGTTGGGCATGGCCACAGTGGGCTTTAATTCGGACAGGTTGATTTTCATGGTGAAGTCGTATTTGGCATCGGGATCCGCCGCATATTTGACGATCTTCTTTTTCATCCCCCGATTTTTGGTTTTATGGGCTTTGACATAATCCATGGTGATGGAATCCACGGGGAAGATGCCGTTTTTGGCGCCGGCTTCGATGACCATGTTGGCGATGGTGAATCGGTCATCCATGGTCAGGTGCTTGATGCCGTCGCCGGTAAACTCCATGGACTGGTACCTTGCCCCATCCACACCGATCAAGCCGATGATGTGGAGGATGACATCCTTGCCGGAGACCCAGCGGCCGGGTTTGCCCGTCAGTTCGATCCTGATGGCGGAAGGCACCCGAAACCAGGTAGTGCCAATGGCCATGCCGGAGGCCATATCCGTGGAGCCGATGCCGGTGGAAAAGGCGCCTAACGCTCCATAGGTGCAGGTGTGGGAATCTGCGCCGATGATCATGTCACCGGGAACCACCAACCCCTGCTCGGGCAAAAGGGCGTGCTCAATGCCGACCCGGCCCACCTCGAAATAATTGGAGATCTCCTGTTCCCTGGCGAATTCCCGGACTTTTTTACTCTGCTCGGCAGATTTGATGTCCTTATTGGGTGTGAAATGATCAGGGACCAATATCACTTTATGTTTATCAAATACTTTTTCCGCACCCATCCGGTGGAATTCATTGATGGCCACGGGGGAGGTGATATCGTTGCCCAGAACTACATCCAGGCGAGCTTCCACAAATTCTCCCACTTTGACAGATTTTTTGCCGCAGTGGGCGGCAATGATCTTTTGTGACATGGTCATGCCCATTTTGCGTCACCCCCAAACTTATTTTAAGATCTGTTACCCACCGCTCCCTGATTAAATTTCAGAATCAGAATTGAACCGTTCCATCCCTTCGATGGTGAACATCTTATCGCAGTATACGGCAAAGGTATCCACATTCGTTTCGGTCTCGTTGGTTTTGATATCTTCATAGGTGGTTTCGTAATTGTTCATTGATGTTCCTCCATGGTTTGGTTAAGCTGTTTCGGTTGGGTTGATTTTATTTTTATTTTATTTTATTGCCTTCGAAGTTTATGGATCCGGACAGGCACCTTCCGGTGGATTATTGGGATTCTTCCGGCCGTTCCATGCCTTCGATGGTGAATAGTTTATCGGCGGCGGCTATAAATTCTTCGATGGCGCTTTCAAATTGATTTATGCTGGTATATTCTTCATTGTTTTCGTTGCCCATTGTGATTTCCATAATATTCATCTCCTGATTCTATGAGGTTGTTGATTCCGATCCCGCTTGATGGTCGAAAGTGGAGTTGCTTGTTAAGGGGTGGTCGGCAGAGGGCATTAACGGTTGGGCCGTTCCATGCCTTCAATGGTGAATAATTCATCGGCGGCGGCTACGAAGGCTTCGATGGCGCTTTCAAATTTGTTTTCGGCTTCCTTGATCAGGTTGGTATATTCCATCAGATTATTTCCGTTTTCCATTGTGATTTCCATAGGTTTGCTCCCGAATTTATATTTTTTATACGCAGTATTTATGAGTAGTATTTATCAGTGCTACAGCCATTTGCCGAGGCGGTGGCTGAACAAGAATCGGTGTCCCCTGATTGGTGACCCTAGCCGATTTGCCTTAGCTCTGCATTTTCGCCGGCGGCGGCTGCAGATTTGGCTTCCATTTCCGTCATGGCGATCATCCGGTTGATGGCGTCAATGTAGGCCATAATGCTGGATTCGATGACGTCGGTGGAGAGTCCCCGGCCGTTGTAGAGCTTGTTGTTGTACTTGATTTTCACAGCGGCTTCGCCCTGGGCATCTTCACCCTCGGTGATGGCGCGGACCCGGTAATCATCCAAAATATGGCCGGTCTGGACGACGCTGTCGATGGCTTTGAAGGAGGCGTCCACCGGTCCGTCGCCGAAGGATACGGCTTCATGGGATACGCCTTTATATTTGATTTTTATGGCGGAGGTGGCATTGATGGATTTTCCGCTGTTGATGATGAAGCTTTCCAGGGTGATGGCGGGTTCCACATCGGAGTAGCCTTTATCCAGGATGGCTTCGATATCCCGGTCAAAAATTTGTTTCTTGCGGTCGCACAGGATTTTGAATTCGGCAAAGGCTTTGGCCAGGGCTTCTTCAGAGATGGTGTAACCCAGGTGCTTGACCCGGCTCCGGAAGGCGTGCTTGCCGGAATGTTTTCCCAGGACCAGGTTGGTTTCGGTGACGCCCACGGACTCGGGGGTCATGATCTCATAGGTCTCCCGGTTGGCGAGGAAGCCATGCTGATGGATCCCGGCTTCATGGGCGAAGGCGTTGACGCCGACGATGGCTTTATTGGGTTGGACATTGATTCCGGTAATGGAGGAGAGGAGTCGGGAGGACCGCATGATCTCCTTGGATTCCACGTCCGTGTAGGCATTGTATAATTCTGACCGGGTTTTTATGGCCATGACGATTTCTTCCAGGGCAGAGTTGCCGGCCCGCTCGCCGATGCCGTTTACAGTACATTCGATCTGGGAGACCCCGGCCTTGATGGCCGCCAGGGAGTTGGCGACGCCCATGCCCAGGTCGTTGTGGCAGTGGGCGGAGATGACCACGTCCTCCGGGATATTGGCCAATTCGGTGACTTTGGTAATGAACTCACGGTACTCGTCCGGTGTGGTATAGCCCACCGTGTCCGGCAGGTTGATGGTGGTGGCGCCTGCCTTGATGGCAGCGTCCACGGCTTTGGCGGCGAATTCCGGATCACTTCGGGTGGCGTCCTCGCAGGAGAACTCGATGTTGGGACATTTTGAGCTGGCGTAGCCGACCATTTCGGTGATGGTCGCCAGGACCTCATCCGGGGTCATTTTCAATTTATACTCCATGTGGATGGCGGAGGTGGCGATGAACACGTGGATCATGGGCTTTTTGGCGTACATGACGGCTTCCCAGGCCCGGTCGATGTCTAACTTGCTCAGTCTGGCCAAGGAACAGACCGCCGGGTAACTGACTGTGGCGGCGACTTTCCGGATGGATTCAAAATCCCCGGGGGAGGCGATGGCAAAGCCGGCTTCAATCACGTCCACTTTCATTCGTTCCAGCTGCTTGGCCATTTCAATTTTTTCGCTCATGTTCATGCTGCAGCCCGGTGATTGTTCGCCATCCCGTAAGGTAGTGTCAAAAATTCTGATTCGTTTCATTCCAATCTCCTAATTTTTTTACTATCTGAAAAGGGGGAAACAAAAAAGCCCCCGGAGCGTGTGCTCCAGGGGCGAATTATCGCGGTACCACCCTGATTACTGGATTTGGATCCAGCCTCTCATTTAAGGCTCAGACAAGCCCTGACTCTGTAACGGGGTCTTCCGTCAGTCCATACTGTGATGCGTTCCGGACTGATAGCTCAGGAGCGAGACTCCAAATCACTCAAGACACACCGGTTTTCACCAACCACCGGTTCTCTTTGCTGCTGAATGTGCAGGATAACTCCGTCGAAGCTTTACTAAATTAGTATCAGTATATAGATAGGGCCTCGACTTTGTCAACTATGCAGTAAAAATAGAATGAAATTGACATTTAAACGATTTACAATTACCGAAAACAGAAAAAAACCAACTATTTTATCAAAATCAATAAAGTTATCAAGGAATCAGCCCCCTCATTAAATATTTAACAGAGGAACCCATTTGTCACTGCGCAAAGGTCGGTTATGTCCCTGAAAAGCACCATTTATCCCTCCGCCCTCTGCCCTTGCCCATTCAGCCGGAGCACAGTCTCCAGGAGCACGTTGGCCCCGGTGACGATGTCCTCAAAAGCGGTAGCTTCCTCCGGGCTGTGGCTGATGCCGTTGATGCTGGGTACGAAAATCATGCCCAAATCGGTCAGACCGGCCAGCATGACCGTGTCGTGGAGGGCGCCGCTGTTGATGCGCATATGGGAAGCACCAAGGGCAGCCGCTGAAGCTTCAATGGTCCCCGTGATGGCATCGGACATGTGGACCGGCTCGGCACTGCTCAATTCCTCGTAGTGGATTTCCGTATTCACCCGGCTTTGGACATCGGCAAGGATGCCTTTGATCCCTTCTTTTAAAACCTGAAGATTGTCCATCCGGCCGTCCCGTAAGTCCACGTTGAATTCAACGGAGGCGGGGATGACGTTGAAGGCGTTGGGGGTGACGATGATCCGCCCTACGGTCAGGACCGCGGAAGGGAAGCCCATTTTCTCCGGCAGATCGCCGATCCGGTGGATGATTTCGGCAGCGGCCAGCATGGGGTTTTTCCGTAAGTACATGGGGGTGGAGCCGGCATGGTTGGGCTGGCCGGTGACGGTTATTTTCAAAGGGGTCATCCCGGCGATGTTTTCCACGATCCCGATGGTAACCCCCTTGCTGTCCAGGATCCCACCCTGCTCAATGTGCAGCTCGATGAAGGCCTTGACTTCCCCAGGCTGAAAACCGATGGAAGCGCTCTCGGGGGCAAAGTAGGCCTGTTTGGCCAGGTCATAGGCCGAATGGCCGCTGGCATCATACCACTGCTTCAGGTCATCGATCCCCAGATGGCCCGTCAGAAACTTGCTGCCCATGAGACCCACCCGGAAATTGGAGCCCTCCTCCTCGGCAAACACCATCAGTTCCAGGGGATGCTGCAAGGGAATGTGGGCCTGCTTCACCGCCCGGATGACCTCCAAAGCCGTCAATACACCGGCCAGACCGTCATATTTTCCGCCCATCCGCACCGTATCGATGTGGGAGCCGATCAAAATCGGCGGAGTGGTCAAGCCCTCCGGGTTATAGGCAGCCCTGAGGTTGCCCACAAAGTCGGTTTTTACCGACAGTCCTAAATTGAAAAACTCGGTTTTTAAGTAGTCCCTGACCTGATGGTCCTCGGCGCTGTAGGAAAACCTGGTACAGCCAACTTCTGTGGCAGAGATGGCCGTGATCTTATCAAAATTGGCTTGCAGCTTGGATGCATCCACCGTGTAGTTGCTCTTTTCCATATACAATCCTCGCTTTTTTATTTTTATTAACTCCATTCTACCAGTTTTCCGCCGGGAAGACAGGTTTCTAAGAGCCAGTACCCTATACAGGTTAATTCTACCCAAGCTATTCTCTTCCGGAGCTGCAGCCTCCCAGAGCGGCAGCCTCCCGGAGCGACAGCCTGTCAGGCGCCAGACTGGGGCATAACCGGGACAAACGGGATCATAATTGGTCTCGGGGAAACCCAACACTGGGTCGGGGAGCCTCCACCATGATGATCCGGCAATTTATTCAGCATATCATTCAGCAATTCATCCGGCATTTCATTCAAAAAAGAGTTGCCGTATTTCATCCATAAAAGGTTTAGGTGGCAATGAACGCCCATTCCTTATAAAATACAAATAGAGGTGAAGTAACAATTGGATAAATGGATTAACAAACTACAAATGAACTATAAAAAGCTCATGTTCGGCCGAACCGGCCAGGATGAATTCAACCGGGATCTGGTGGTCCTGTATCTGGTGATCTATCTGCTGCAGATGTTCGCCTGGGGAACCCTGCGGACACTGCTGCTGGCGGCCAACTGGGCGATTTTTCTGCTCTATGGCTTTCGTTTTTTTTCGAAGCACTTAGCTGTCAGAAGTGAAGAAAATCGGATGTATCTGGATTTCAAAAAGACAACCATCAAAAAACTGAAAATTTCCGAGCTCATGGATCGGAAGCATGTCTACTTTAACTGCCCCAACTGCAACACCAGGATGCGGGTACCCAAGGGTGTGGGAAAAATCACCGTCACCTGTCTGAAGTGCAATCACGG
>CAZOTM010000027.1:0-1007 GCA_964582675.1 uncultured Clostridiaceae bacterium | reverse complement strand
AGGCGTAGAATTTGATTTTGTGGTGACCGACTGCATTAAGGCATTGGAGCAGTACGAAAGGATTTTTGACGTGGAGCGGATCGAGGTCACCGCCTATGATCAGGGATTCAATGAAGCAATCTTCTCGATTTACGGCGTTCGCTTCCACATGCTGGATATGAATCCGGAATATGGCCTGTTGGCACCGGATGGGGACAGGCCGAATTCTTGCTGGGTCAACCTCATGGTGGAGGACATCCAGGCGACCTGGCAAAAAGCCATGGATGCAGGCTGTACGGAGATCCAAGCAGTTTCTGAACTGCCTGATTTCGGAGTGGCCAATGCAGTTTTCAAGGACTCCTTCGGCTACGCCTGGATGCTGCATCAAATCAAGCGGGAAGTCAGCTTCGAGGACAGGAAGAAGCTGTTTGAAGAAGAAATCAAAAACAAACCATAAACTGAAAACAGGTCGTCCTATCAATCGGGAAAGTCCGGTGCGGAGGTTTCGGACTCGATGGGTTAATATCCGCTGGTCAGTGATTGGGGATAAAAACCAATGTTAAAAATAGGCGGAGCATTTCTCGACGCATCCGAATCAACGCACCGGGATCCCCAAAGCTCACGGAATCCTGCTGAAATTCCGAATTTAATTCGGTCTCAACAAAAACTACAAGCTGTAGGCAGGGTTGTTTACACCAACCAGCCTACAGCTTGTTTTAGTTTAGTTCGATTAAGTTCAGTTCAGTTTGGTTTGCATTTGAAAGCACATTACCGGCTGACCCAGTTTCCCCAGACAGATCCCTTCAATCCGGGTGGTTATTTCAGTCCGGCCCGCTTATTCCTGGCAGGCAGGTCATTTCGGTCAGGCAGATTATTCGGGGCAGGCAGGTCATTTAGGGAAACGATGATTAATTCCAAAACGCCCAAGTCTCACGGTATAATTAATGCATAAAGTTTTAGCGAGGATTTTTTGATGAAGCAACAGACATTCAGCGATATTGAATACGCTAACCGCCGCCGCCCAACCA
>CAZOTM010000026.1:11425-15170 GCA_964582675.1 uncultured Clostridiaceae bacterium | reverse complement strand
AGTGTTACTGCACCCCTTGCCATTGTCCTGATCTTTGGAGGTCCTCCGGTTAAACCGGCTCGCCAAAAAGTGAAAATGAATTGGCCTTATTGATTTTAATACCAATGGTCTTTCCCACCGAATGGACATCCCCTTCAAAATTCACGATCTTGCCGGATCTGGTCCGGCCGGTCAGGACGGTCTCATTGTTTTTTGAAGTCCCTTCCACCAGGACATCATAGACCCCTCCGATGTACTCGGCATTTTTGTCATAGGCCCTCCGGTTGATGACTTCAACCAACCGGGTAAACCGTTCATGTTTGACCTCGTCGGGAATTTGATTGGCCATCTTGTCAGCCGGCGTATTGTTCCGGTTGGAATATATGAAGGTGAAGGCTGAATCAAATCCCACCTCTTCACAAAGGGTCAGGGTATCCGTGAAATCACTTTCCGTTTCCCCCGGGAAACCGACGATGATGTCTGTGGTGATGGCGACACCAGGTATTTTCTCCCGGATCTCCCGGATGATTTGAAGATATTTCTCCCTGGTGTACTTGCGGTTCATAATTCGCAGGATCCTGGTGGATCCGCTTTGGACGGGGAGATGGATCTGCTCGGTCACCTTATCCGAATCCCTCATGGCGTCGATCACATCCCCGGTGAGGTCCTTGGCGTGGCTGGTCATGAACCGAATCCGTTCAATCCCCGGGATCGCGTTGACCCGTTTTAAGAGCCCGGCAAAATCGATCCCTTCCTCCAGTCCCTTGCCATAGGAATTGACATTTTGACCCAATAAAGTGATTTCCTTATAGCCCTTTTCGACCAATTCTTCGATCTCCCGGATGATATCGGCAGATTTCCGGCTCTTCTCCCGGCCTCGGACATATGGCACGATGCAGTATGAGCAGAAATTGTCACAGCCGTACATGATGGTCACATAAGCTTTTAAGGAGCTGTCCCGGTCAATCGGGATGCCCTCAACGATACCTTCCGGATCCGCCTGGATTTCCCTGATCTGGCCGCCCTGGAGTTTCAAGCGTTCCAGATATTCGGGGAATTTCCAGGCATTGTGGGTTCCGAAGACAATATCCACGTGTCGGTATTTTTTTAAAATACTTTCCGCGACACCCGCCTGTTGCATCATGCAGCCGCAGACGGCGATGATCAGTTCGGGTTTGTTTTCTTTCAGCTTTTTCAGATTTCCTAAATTGCCATGGACCTTAAATTCAGCATTTTCCCTGACGCAGCAGGTATTGAAGATGATGATGTCCGCATTGTCCCGAAAATCGGTTTTTTCATGGGCCATGGCCTTCAACATGCCTGAGATTTTTTCAGAATCCTCTTCATTCATCTGACAACCCCAGGTTTCTATATAAAATTTTTTCATTCGATCACTCTCCACCGAAGTCACAAGTTTGCCCGAGCTGTTGCCTCACAGCGGTCCTGGTCTGGTTCATTGCGCTCCGTTTTCGTATTGCCACAGGGTCTTGGTATAAAGAGGCTTAAAGCCATGGGCCAAATAAAGTTGGATCGCCGCCTGATTGGCCACGTATACTTCTAAAAAGATTGATTTGCGGCCGCTGGCGGCGGCCCGGGCAATCAATTCAGATAATAAATGATGGGCATAACCCTTGCCCCGCTCACTGGTTATGATGCCGAAATTGACCAAGTAATTCAACTGGCGGGAGCGGATGATTTGGCCGTAACCCACCGGTTTGCCATCAGCGTACATGAGGATGCTCAAGTCCGGAAGATAGGTCGGTGACTTGAATTCCGTCCTGACATCCGCCGCATCCAGAGGCACCCGGTTTGTGCTGTTGAATGCATTGTTCTGGATATTCACCCGGTCTTGGATCGCCTCATCGGTCACAACGGTCTTGAACGTAAAGGCGGGGCCTGTCGCCCCTCTCTGCCTGACGGGTCGGTCCACCTTCCCGTTTAAATCAAGACTCATCACCTGATGGCTCTTGACGATGGTAAAGCCTAACTCCGGAAGCACTCTCAGGTTTGCAGGGGAATCCGCCGCTAAATAGTAATAATCCCCTCCTTTGCCAAACAAGGTTCGTTTGTTTAAAATTTCCGATTTTACAAAGGAGGACAAAGCTTGTTCCATTTCTCCGGCCATGGGGGCGATTGTCATTGAATTGATGTTATTGATCACTCCGGATTTAAAGAAACTGATAAAAAAGACCGGTTCATCCATGCAAAATATCAGTTTGGAGACTTCACTGGACGTTATTTTGGCGATCAGCCCGGAAGGCTTCTCCTCAAGGTTTGGCTCTACGTTCAGGCTGTTGAATAACCCTGCCTGTAAAAAAAAATCAGGAAAGCAAGCAATATCTTCATCGGTGGCATTTTTGATCACAAAGTCGTACATTGCTCGCTCCTTTAAAAAAAGAGGACAAAAATGTCCTCTTTTCTGATTTTATTCCACGATCTCTCGTTTTGCTTCAGAGGCTTTCAGACTCGCCGCTATCATTGGCTTTTTAGGTAACCGTCCAGAGTTCCGCATGATGAAAGCTGGTTTATTGAACCATAGTGTGCTTTTAGTGGACTCCTGTATATGGTTTCCTGCATTGACTTATTCTACAGCTTTTACGCTCAATGATACTTTTTTGTTCTCTTCGTTGCTGTCAAGTACCATTACTTTGATTGTTTCGCCGATGGTCAGGACATCGGAGGGCTTCTCCACTCTGCTGTGGGAGAGCTGGGAAATGTGAGCCAGTCCGTCAACGCCGGGTTCCAGTTCAATGAACGCTCCGAAATCGGTGAATCTCACGACTTTGCCCAGAACAATGGACTCGTTGGGGTATTTTTCACTGACATTCTTCCATGGATCAGCCATCAAAGCTCTCAGGGACAGGGATAACTTCTCGTTTTCCTTATCCAAACCGATGATCTTGACCTTGACTTCCTCACCAACCTTCAAAACAGATGACGGTTTTGGGATCTTGCCATAGGATATTTCAGAAATATGGAGCAGGCCGTCAATGCCGTTGACATTGATGAAAGCACCAAAATCGGTGAGCCGTTCAACTCTTCCGGTTTCCACATTGCCGACTTCCAGTGTCTCCCAGGCTTCTTTTTCCATTTCCTGTTTTTTCTTCAGGAGATGTTTCTTTCTCGAAGCCACGATCCTGGTTGAGCCTCTTCTTTCTTCCGCTTCAATGATTGATAATTCAATATCCTGATCCAGGTATTTTTCCAGGGATTTTACGGAATTGACATCCACATGGGAAGCCGGGATAAAGATCCTGTGGCCTTTATAGAAAGCCACCAAACCGCCCTTGACCACTTCCTTGACTCTGGCCATGATGGTTTTGTCAGTGCCCAGAATATCGATCAATTCATTTTTGCTGGAATCTCTTTGAACTTCTTTCTTGGAAAGGATATAAAAGCTGTCATTTTCAATGGGCCGTCTGATGACCTTGGCTTCGATCTCATCGCCGATCTTCATCAGGTCGGTAAGTTTGGCCGATTCATCGAAGGATACTTCGCTGATGCTCAGTTTCCCGTCATTGCCAGCTCCCACCAAGCCAATGATGGCTTCTTTGTCGTCGATCTGAATGATTTTGCCCTTGATGATCTGCCCCATTCTGATCTGCTTGTCGTATTTTTCCATCAATTCGCCCATGGACATTTCATCGTCACTCTTTTCAGCGGGCGTTTCCTCAACTACTACAGTCTCGGCAGCAGCTTCCGCTGCCACTTCCTCTGAAACAGCTTCCGCTGTTACTTCTTCTTTTACTTCTTCTTTTACTTCTTC
>CAZOTM010000026.1:0-11325 GCA_964582675.1 uncultured Clostridiaceae bacterium | reverse complement strand
TTACTTCTTCTTTTACTTCTTCTTTTACTTCTTCAGCTGCTTCGTTGACTTCCTCAACAGCTTCTTTCACTTCTTCAACTGCTTCGGATACTTCCGCGCTCATCGCTTCGTTTACTGCTGTAACCTCAGTATTTGCCACTGCCTCTTCGCCGCTGTTTCCGTCAAGTATTCTCTCATCCATCATAATAGTTCCATTGCCTCCTTGATAATCCAGTCCGGAGTCGATGCTCCGGCCGTTACGCCAATTTTTTCATAATTTGTTAGTTCTTCCCGGTATGTTTTCAGTTCCAATGCATTCTCCACAAAGTAAGCATGGGGACAGTGCTGTTTGCAAATCTCGTAGAGCTTGGCCGTATTGGAGGAATGTTTCCCTCCGATCACCACCATGGCATCCACTTCTTTTGCCAGTTTTTCTGTAGCGCTCTGTCTCAGTTCCGTTGCGGTGCATATCGTATTAAATGCGCAGATCTCATTTGCTTTGCCTGCCAGATCAGAAATCAACCGGATCCAGTTGGCCTGCATTTCTGTGGTTTGAGATACCACGCATACCTTGCCTGATACTTCAAAATCCACCACCCCGCCCTTTGATATCAACGCCTGGTTGTCACACCAGCCATTGATCCCAATGACCTCCGGATGATCTTTATCGCCTAAAATAATAATCTTATAGCCCTTCTTATGGTATTCACTGACTCTTTTTTGAATGTTCAAAACATAAGGACAAGTTAAATTGACCACATGTTCCGATAATTCAGAAATCTGGGCAAGTTTTTCCCGGCCCACACCGTGACTTCTGATCAATACAGTGTCATGGGCTGTGATCTGGGGCAACTGACCGTCGTCAATGGCCATGATGTTTTGTTCTGCAAGCTTTTTAACGACATCCTTGTTATGGATCAGTTCGCCGAAAGTGAATATTTTTTTTTGAGGACTGCCCAGTTCAAAAGCCTTTCCAACGGCACGTGAGACCCCAAAGCAGAATCCCGCATTATCCGCCAGAATAATTTGTCTCATAGAATTCTCCCTTTTGAATATTGCCGAAAAAATCGTCCAGCACTGAACATTATACACCAAAAAAGTCTTTATTTCCATACCATTCAAACCTTATCCTTTGGTTCCTTTGGTTGAGTGGTCTCTTGTTGTTCGGTTGTCGTGAGGTTGTGTCCTTTGTCGTTTGGTTCTCCTTCAGTCTGCAAAGTTTTGATCCCATGACCCCATCGCCAGGTTGAAGTGATGGAGTGCCCCGTCAGCTTCCGGACCGGGCCTCCCGTTTGATCCTGGGAGACTCCCTGTATCGGTCATAAGCCGGCGGTTTATCCCCTTTGATCTGCCTGCCGAAAGAGCGGTTCGAATCCATGGGATAACAATCCCCCGCCATTTGACTGACCTTTTAAATGCTCCCCCCGGCCAGCCAACCAGTGGAAAAAGCGATTTGCAGGTTGAACCCGCCAGTGAATGCGTCCACATCCAGAATCTCGCCGGCAACGGATAAGTTGGTTATTTTTTTAAGCTTCATGGTGGAGGGGTCGACTTCCGTCACATCGATGCCCCCTCTGGATATGATCGCCTCAGCGAGGGGTCTGGTGCCTTTGATGGTAAAACGAAGATGTTTAATGGTATCGCCCAATCGTTTTCGCTCTTCTTTGGTGATCTCATTGACTTTCTTCTCCGGATCGATATCTGTGCGCTTCAGGATGTAGGGTATGAGCCGCTGGATCAAAAGATCCGTCAGACCATTTTTTATGGACTTATTTTTATATTTATCAAAATCCCGCAGGATCCTGGCATCCAGTTCCCGCTCATCCAATCCAGGCTTCAGATCCACCGTGCAGTGCATGGGTTGATCCTCCGACCGAACACAGCTGGCCGACAGGACAATGGGCCCGGAGACACCGTCATGGGTGAACAGCATTTCGCCCAGCTCGGAGTAGAGTTGGGTTTTTCCGGCAAACAGGGAAAAGCTTACATTTTTTAAGGACACCCCGGCCAGGTCGATGACATCCCCTTCATTGACAGTGAAGGGGATCAAACTGGGGATAAATCCCCTGGTTTTTATACCTGCCGCCCCTAAGTAACGGAGCATTTTCCCGTCAGAGCCAGTTAAGGGATAGCTCCCTCCGCCGCTGGTCACTATATAATGATCCGCCTTGATCACGCCGCCTGAAGTTTTCAAGCCTTCCACATGATCAACCTTCATTTGGAAACCGGTGACTTCCGTGTCATACAGGATCGCCACCTTGCGCTTTTCCAGTTCCCTGGTCAGCGCCTTAATGATCTCCGAGCTTTTGTCACTCTCTGGGAATACCCGATTGCCCCGTTCGATTTTGAGCGGAACGCCCCTCTCATGAAAGAAGGCCATGAGCTGTTCATTGCTGAAAGTATAAAGGGCTGAATAGAGGAAATCAGGATTTCTCGGAATATTGTCAAAATACTCGGAAATATCACAGGCATTCGTCAAATTGCATCGCCCTTTACCTGTGATAAACAACTTTCTTCCGGCTGTTTTATTTTTTTCGATTATTACCACATCATGTTTTTCCGATGCCTTAATGGCAGCCATCATTCCAGCTGCACCGGCTCCGACGATCGCTACATTCATAACTTCTCCACGCTACACAGTTTAGGCTATTTTATCACACATGCCTCACCGCAAAATAATGAACTTAAAATATTGAAAACTTGTTTGTTTTGTTCACGTTTCCTTCACGTAAATTTCATGCCCGGCTTTGGATTCCAAAACGCCGTCTGCATGGGGTTTTTTGCCCATTGGTCTAAAAAAACATCGAACAGGTTGTCCTGCCCGATGTTTTTTTGCTGTTCCATTGGCTATTCGTCATTGACCCTGGATCAATTCTCCATTGATCTTGGAGCCGATCCGTCTTTGCCCTCTGGCACAGCCATATCTTCTTCTAGTAGTCGCCTTGAGCCATCATGGCTTTGGCAACCTTGTCAAATCCAGCCAAATTAGCTCCGGCAACCAGGTCATAGCCAAATCCGTAGTTCTTAGCTGCTTCCATGGAATTTTTATGGATATTGAACATGATCTGTTTCAGCTTGCTGTCAACTTCTTCTTCGGTCCAGGCCAATCTCATGGAGTTCTGAGCCATTTCCAGGGCAGAAGTAGCAACTCCGCCTGCATTGGCAGCCTTGGAAGGACCAACGATCACGCCATTGCTCTGGAAATATTTGACTGCTTCATTGGTACAAGGCATGTTGGCACCTTCGCAAACATACTTTATGCCGTTTTCAACGATGGCCTGAGCATGCTGGATGTGGATATCATTCTGCATGGCGCAGGGCATGATGATGTCAACTTTTCTTGACCAGGGTTTTTCTTTTTCAAAGAATTCACAGCCGAATTTATCCGAATAATCCTTGACTTTATTTCTTCCGGAATTTCTCATTTCAACCATGTATGCCCACTTTTCAGGGGTATTGATTCCGTCTTTATCATAGATATATCCGTCCGGTCCGGAAAGCGTAACGACTTTTCCGCCCAGGTCGGTAACTTTCATACAAACTCCCCATGATACGTTCCCGAAACCTGAAACGGCTACGGTCTTATCTTTGAAGGAATCATTCTGATGCTTGAGGATCTCATCACAGAAGTAAGCGATGCCGAATCCGGTAGCTTCCGGTCTGATCAATGATCCGCCGTAAGACATTCCCTTGCCGGTGAATACTCCGTTTTCGAATTTTCCTCTGATCCGTCTGTAGTAACCGTACATATATCCGATTTCTCTGCCTGCTACACCCATATCGCCGGCTGGTACGTCCGTGTCCGGTCCAATGTGTCTGTATAGTTCTACCATAAAGCTTTCGCAGAATCTTCTGATTTCGGCATCTGACTTGCCAGTGGGATCAAAGTCGGCTCCACCCTTGCCGCCGCCGATGGGCAGGCCAGTCAGTGAGTTCTTGAGGGTTTGTTCGAAACCAAGGAACTTGATGATTCCCAGGTATACATTCGGCTGGAATCTGATTCCGCCCTTGTAAGGCCCGATCGCTCCGTTGAACTGAACTCTGAATCCTCTGTTGACATGAAGATTGCCGTCGTCATCTCTCCATGGCACCTTAAACATGATCTGTCTTTCGGGTTCTACAAATCTAGCCAGCAGATTGTTTTCGATGTATTGTGGATTTTTGTCGAGAATAGGTGATAATGAGTGCAGAACTTCTTCCACCGCCTGAATGAATTCAGGTTCATTTGAATCTCTTTTTTTGACATCTTCAATAACTTTTTCGATATACTCTTTTGATGTCATGGTTACTTTTGCCATACAAATTCCCTCCTGTTAATCAGCTCATTTGCTTTGCTTCACTATTGATTTTACTATTTATTCCGCCTTTAATGTCCTTTTTATAAAAGTTTAACAGCTTATGAATAAAAATGATAGGGGAATCGGTTTCTGTTAATCAGTCATTTGTTTTATTCGAAATAGTGCAGTTATTTCGTTAATATCTGAACTTCTCCCATTTTTTCTAAACAAATCTATGGTTTTTTTAAATAACTAACCAGGCCAAGCGACCAAACCCAACCAAGGGGATCCGGCGAATTTTCCCGATTGGGACAAACCGGCTATTTCACAAGACCCTCAATGATGGTCCTTGGAAACAAATATTTTATTTTCTTCCCAAATCTCCTCCAACCGTTTGAAGGCTTCCGACACCTTATCCCGCCGTTTAAGGCCCACTGCCACGATGATGGCATTAATGACCGACATGGGGGCGATCAGGCTGTCCACAAAGGAAGCCATATTGCTGCGGGCCAACAGGGTCACATCGGACAGGGCAGCCAACGGGGAGCCCAGACTGTCGGTAATGCACATGATCTTGGCATGGCGTTTTTTGGCAAACTTTAAAACCTCCACCGTCTTAATGGAGTACCTGGGAAACCCGATCCCGATCACTACGTCTTTGTCGTTTAAATTAAGCATTTGCTCATAAATGTCACTCATGCCGTGGTTTAAGACCTGAACATTATTCAGGATGAGATTCAGATAAAACCCCAGAAAATCCGACAGGGAGGTGGAGCTGCGCAGACCGATGATATAGACCTTGTCCGCAGTAAAGATCCCATCCACAAATTTTTCGAACATTTTGTAATCCATATGTTCCAGGGTGATCCGAATGTTCTCGATATCTGCTTTTAAAACACCCTTCAGAGTATTTTTATCCTCCACCAGATCGTTGGTCAGCTCTAATCTTTGAACGGCTGTCAGCTTGGTTTTCACCAATTCCTGAAGGGATTTTGACAATTCCGGGTAGCCTTCAAATCCTAAAACGATGGCAAACCGGACCACGGTCGACTCGGAAACACCCACCGCATTGCCCAGCTTGGCAGCCGTCATAAATGCCGCTTTATCATAATGATTTAAAATATAGTCAGCGATCAGCTTTTGTCCCTTGGACAGCTTCTTGAACCTGGATTGGATCATTTCCATTAAATCAAGCTGGGTTTCCTGCATAAATTACCTCTTTTCAATGACCACCAATGAAGGTGGATAATTCGTTCGGTTGATGAATTGGTGGTGTATGACGCCAAAGCATCCGGGCAGCCTGCTCAAATAGTCCAATACGGCTTCCCCCTCTTCCCCCTGATCATGCCCGTAATAAAGGGCTGCCAGGACAAAGCCGCCAATCTTGAGCCGCTGGAGGATGATCTCCAGGGATCTTATGGTGGTTTCAGCTCGGGTCCGGATCCTTTGGTCATGACCAGGTAAATAGCCCAAATTATAGACGGCTACCTCCGGTTCGATGTTCAGCCCTTCGATCTTGGAATGATCCATATTTAAAACCGTGACATTGGCCGGCGGCCGAAATCTTGCCACAGCCTCCGCCTGGATCTCAATGGCTGTTACCTGCCTGAAGCGCTGGGCTAAAAATAAAGTATCCAGACCGTTACCCATGGTCAAGTCCATGGCCTGATCACCGCCTGCGGGAAATAGACCCTCAATAATGAACTGCATCAGAGAGGTTGGCCCGTTGACGTACCTCATTGGGGTGATCGGGTCAGCCCCTGGCTGCCTTCCATCCCTTCACCGTATTCGTCCAAGGGGGATGGCGCTTCCTCCCTTGGTGCCTCCGAATCATTCAACAGCTCCTGAAAGCTCTCATCTTCAATAAAGGGCTGCAAATTTTCAAACCCGAACTGTCTTAAAAACTCATCCGTAGTGGCATACAGCCTGGGCCTGCCCGGAACATCTTTTCTGCCCGCCACCGTGATAAATCCCCGGTCCAGCAGCTTATTTAAAACATATTCGGAACTCACCCCTCTGATCTCATCGATCTCCACCCTGGTCACCGGCTGCTTATAGGCAATGATCGCCAGGCACTCCAAGGCACCCTTGGATAAGGTCTGCCGCTCGTTGACCGTGGAAAGTTTCTTGACTTCATCGGAATATGCTTTCTTCGTTGCCAGCTGCAGCCGGTCCTCCAGGCGGATGATAAATATCCCCCGTTCAGCTCTGCCATAATCTGCCTCCAATTCCAGGAGGATCTCCTCCACCGCATCGGGTACGATTTGGAGCATTTCACCGATTTGAATGATGCCCAATGGTTCGCCGGCCGCAAACAGCACCGCCTCCAGCGCCCCTTTGAGCTGATTTTTATCAAGAGGTTGCTTTTCTGTGTTCAATTAGGATATTGCCCCCCTCATCTGCCTGATAAATAAAGATACTGCGCTTTCTGACCAGCTCTAAAACGGCCAGAAAAAATACGATGGTTTCAGCCTTTCCGGAAGACCCTTCGATCAGCGCATTGAAGCTGATGGTACTGTGTCCCTTTAATAAATGGTTCAACTCCACAATCTTATCCTCAACCCGGAACCGATCCATTGGAATGGTCTTTTCAATGTTGGTGGCGGTGTTGGTCTTTTCCTTTTGCCGATCCAGGAGCTCCATATAGAGAATAAAAAACTTATCCGGTCCAAAGCCTGGCGGGATCACCACCTCCACCTGGACTTCCTCCTCGATGGTCGAGGGCAGCCTGGTGATGATGACATCCTCCGGTGTGTACAAGCCCATGAGGTCAACCGCTTTTTCTTTGAAAAACTCATATTCCTTAAGCTTTCTCAAGAGCATATCCCGGGCGGGGATCTCCCCGGCTTGATCCTTGCGCTTGGGCAGCAGTTCCCGGCTTTTGATTTCGATCAGGGTTGCGGCTACTAGGAAAAACTCTGAGGCCACCTCAAGATTTAAACTTTCCATTTGTCTTAGGACTGCCATATATTGTTCCGTGATATTACTGATTTTGACTTCCATGATGTCCAGCTTGTTCAATTTGATCAGTTTGAGCAAAAGATCGAAGGGCCCTTCATAGTTTTCAAGATTCAAGTTGATCTGTTCCATTTCCCCATCCCTTCTATACTTAGGAAATTATAACATATTATGGTCTGCCACCGCATGATATACTGGTTTTGAAGATGAAATTATGTTTGTCGGATCTCCTTCCCCCTCTGCACATTGCGGAGGGATTCCGGAAGGATTCTGGGTGGAATTCCAACATATTCCCAAATCAGTTCGAAGGTCTCTCCAGAGTCATCAACAGGTATGACAAAAGTCTCTCAAACATCCTCTGAATGTATATTGAAGGTATTTTGAAGAAATCTTGAAGATATCTAAAAGGTCACCCCTAGGTGTTTTAAAGGTATGGATATGGATATGGATACGATAAACTGCGATTTGTTAATCACTGTTCCGGAAAATGGCGATTCGGGACAGGCAACGGAGGAAACCATCCCCACTGCCCTGGCTGATCTGATAATAAGCGCCCTGGAGATGGAGGTTGCCGTCACCCCCAAACCGGGCCTGGTCGACCGGAGCAACCGGGGAAGCCATACGGACATGGATCTGGCATTGTTTCAAATCAGTGCCAGAGCCCTCTTTCCCCATTTTAAAAACTTTGCCGCCATCGGCTGCAGCGCAGGAACTGACCTGTTGCTGCCCCTTCTCCGGGAACCCGGCAAGGAAGCGGAAATCACCATGTTTGATGCCACTGGAGGGGTCAATACCCATAAAGGGCTGATCTTCTCCCTGGGTCTTTTCGCCGCTCTGGCCGGAAGACTGTCTACCGTCAAGGGCTCCTTCATAACCGGGGAGGATTTCCCATGGCTGCGATGGCTCATCTTAGACAATACCCGGGGGCTCACGAAGGAGCTGGCTCAAGGGGTCGCGACCCAGGGTCCCTCCATTTCCAACGGTATCCTGGTCTTTCGGAAATATGGTTTTGGGGGAATCCGAGGGGAAGCGGAGGCAGGGTTCCCTGCCGTCTTTGACACGGGCTATCCCGCTTTAACGAAGTATTTGAAAGTATACACCCTTAACACAGCCCTGGTTTTGACCTTACTAGAGCTGTGCCTGGTGACTGGGGATAGCAACATCATGAACCGGGGCGGCCTGACCGGATTGAGCTTCCTCCGGGCGGAAGCCGACAGGATCCTCCGGGCCGCAAATGGCTCCCGGGGGGCTCATTTCACCGCTTACCTGGCCCATGAGGGAATACCCAACCAGGTTGGAAAAACCAGCCATGACGGAAAAACCAGTCAGGGCGGGACCATTGAGGAAGAACGCATCCTGACTATGGTCAGGGAGCTGGATCAAGCCTTGATCCAACGCAAATTAAGTCCCGGCGGCGCAGCCGACAATCTGGCCATCACGATTTTTCTGGCTTTATTATCCGGCTTGATCCCCGGTGGTGAGCCATGACTTCATAGGGGGAACCGCCGATCAATGGGTGGGTAATATTGAAAGCAGGTAGGGGTTTGTTCTCCCCGACCTGCTTTTTTGTTTCCTCAATCCCAAGAGAAGAGTGATTGATGCTACCGGATTACCGCCAGGATATGCTTTTCACCGCCGGTTTTTACAGGACCGATTTGAAAGGCTGATTGGGCCAGTTGAATCGAATCCGCCACATCTTCCTTGTTGTGCTTCAAAATGCACAGGACTTCCCCCGGTTGGACCCGGTCCCCGACAAATTTTTCGAGCCTGATCCCGGCAGAGTAGTCCAGCCGGTCATCTTTTTTCTGTCGGCCGGCACCCAGATACATTGCGGCATACCCGATATCTGAAGCATTGATCCCTGTCACATAACCGCCTTGTTCTGCGATGATTTCCGTCCGCCGTCCGGCTTGGGGGAGGAGGCTGTAATCTTCCGTGATCCTGGGGTCGCCGCCCTGGTTTTTGATAAAGGTCCTAAACATCGCCAAAGCTTCCCCGGAGCTGATTTTCGCTTCGATCAAAGCCTTGGCGTGTTCCGGGGAGTCTGCCTTTTTGCCCAAAAACACCATGTAGGAGGCGATCTCCAGGGCTACATCCCAAAGCCCGGGGATCCTCTCCCCTTTCAGGACTGCCATGGCTTCGATCACTTCATTGGCATTGCCGATCTCACGGCCCAGAGGTTCATTCATATCCGTCAACACGGCAATGGTATTGCGGCCTAAGGATTTCCCGATTTCCACCATGGTCTTCGCCAGTTGTATGGAATCCTCCAGGGTCTTCATGAAGGCGCCTTCGCCGGTTTTGACATCAAGGACAATGGCATCGGACCCGCTGGCGATCTTTTTGCTCATGATGGAGGAAGCGATCAAGGGGATGGAATCCACCGTCTCCGTCACATCCCGCAGGGCGTAGAATTTTTTATCCGCCGGTGTCAGATTGCCCGTCTGGCCGGCCAATGCGACCCCTGTCTGAAGAACCAGGCCCTTAAACTCGGCCAGGCTCAGCTGCGTGGTAAATCCCGGGATGGCTTCCAGCTTATCGATGGTGCCGCCGGTGTGGCCCAGGCCCTTCCCGGACAATTTAGCCACCGGGATGCCCAATGAAGCGGCAATGGGCAGGACGATCAGGCTGATCTTATCCCCCACCCCGCCGGTGGAATGTTTATCGACTTTTATTCCGGGAATATCCGCTAAGTCGATCACATCGCCGGATTCAACGAAGGCCCTGGTCAAATCCGCAATTTCCCGCCCATTCATGCCCTTAAAATAAATCGCCATCAACAGGGGAGAAATCTGATAATCAGGAATATCACCTTTCGTATATCCGTCCGTGAAGAACTTGATTTCTGCAAAAGACAGCTCCTCGCCCTGCTTCTTTTTTCTGATAATATCCGTGATTTTCATAACTAAACCATCCGCTGCAGGAAGCTGTTGCCATCCATCTCGTTGTCAACAGACAGATAGTCCAGGATGGTTTTACCGATGTCGGCAAAAGTATCCCGGATCCCAATATCCACCGGCTTAATCCCTTTCCCGTAAACCAGGATGGGGATATATTCCCTGGAATGATCGGTGGAGACGGTGGTGGGATCGCAGCCGTGATCAGCCGTGATGATCAACATATCCTCGTCCCCCATGGCAAGAAAGACTTCCCCGAGCCTCTTGTCAACTTCTTCCAATGCCCTGCCGTAACCTTGCGGATCGTTGCGGTGGCCGAACAGCATATCAAAATCCACCAGGTTGATGAACAAAAGTCCACCCTCATCGAGTTTCATTGCCTCCAGGGTTTTGTCGATCCCATCCATGTTGTCGGTGATTCGAACGGATCGAGTCACCCCTTTCCCATTGAAAATATCCTTGATTTTTCCAACGCCGGAGACGCTCAGCCCGGCTTCGGCAATGTATTCCAGTATGGTTTTGCAGAAGGGGTCCAGTGAATAATCATGGCGATTGGAGGTTCTTTTGAAAGTTTGTGAAGAATCTCCGACAAAGGGCCGGGCAATCACTCTGCCCACCGTCCATTCACCCACCAGCATATCCCTGGCGATCTGACACATCCGATATTGTTCCTCTATGGGAATGATTCCTTCATGGGCTGCAATTTGGAAGACCGAATCGGCGGAGGTGTAAATGATGGGATAGCCGGTTTTCATGTGCTCCTCCCCCAACTGGGCGATGATCTCCGTACCGGAAGCCACTGTGTTGCCGATGGTGGGCCGGCCGATCCTTCGTTCGAACTCCCCGATGATCTCCCTGGGAAACCCATTTGGGTAAGTGTTAAGAGGATTTTTCAGGATACAGCCGGCGATTTCCCAATGGCCGGTCACCGTATCCTTGCCGACGGAAGCTTCGGCGGCTTTCCCCCAGGCACCTGCCGGAGTTTGGGTTTTATCCACTCCCTGAATGGGGTGGATATTCCCAAGACCCAGGCCCTCCATATTCGGCATCTTTAACCCGCCGATGGCCTTGGCGATATTGGCAATGGTATTGGAACCCACATCCCCATACCGGTCGGCATCGGGAAGCTCTCCGATGCCCGCACTGTCAAGTATTAGCAAAATTGCTCTTTTCATATCCTCACCTGTCCTTCGTCCAATCATTTATTCTAATCA
>CAZOTM010000025.1:0-15218 GCA_964582675.1 uncultured Clostridiaceae bacterium | reverse complement strand
TTGCCAGCACTTCCAGGTTTCTGTTATACTTAAAAAAAATCTATGAGACCCTGAAAAGGAGGTTTCCATGCTAAGAATGCCTGCTCTTTTCAAACGGCCCACCCCGGAGCGCCTGGCGAAACCCAGGACTGATTTTTACATCGTTCCAGAAAAAAAGAAACAACAGATCATGCTGTACTACATCCTGCTGACCATGGCATCTGCCTTCGCATTTAATTCTCCCCTGGAAATTCTGACTGGTTTTCCCAAGCTGATCGCCGCTTCCGGCATCCTGCTGACAGATTTTATGTATACCGGAAATGTCGGTGCCGCTTTCTTCAACAGCGGTCTGCTAATGCTGGTAGCCTTCCTCATTGCAATGAAAAATAAAATCCAACTGAACGGCCCCATCATCGCAGCGATTTTCACCATTGGCGGCTTTGCTTTTTTTGGTAAGGATATTTATAACATCTGGCCCATCATGCTGGGAGTTTACCTGTACTCCAAGTTTATCGGAGAATCCTTTAAAACGGTTATCCTGCTGGCCTTCTTTGGAACAGCTCTTGGGCCCATGGTCAGCCAGGTCACCTTCGCCTATAAAATCCCCATTCTTTTCAGTCTACCATTGGGTATCGCCGTGGGGGTTACTGCAGGCTTTCTTCTGCCGATCCTGTCCAGCAGCCTCGTCCGGTTCCACCAGGGCTACAACCTCTACAACACCGGTTTTACCGCCGGTTTCGTGGGCATGGTTTTTATGGGGATCTTCCGGGGATTCGGATTTCAGAATAACCCTACCTACATGATTCTGGAAGAGCCAGCCCCCGGACTGATGATTTTTTTATTGGCACTTTTTTTCTCCATGCTGGCGGTTGGTCTTTACTATACCGATCGCCCCACGCAAAAACTCATGATTCTTTGGGATCAGCCCGGACAATTGGTTTCGGATTTTGTCAGCTCCGACGGTTTCGGTGTTGTTATGCTCAACATGGGTGTATTGGGTTTACTTGGTGTGATCTACGTCATGGTGATCGGCGCAAGTTTCAACGGCCCGGTTGTGGGTGGAATTTTCACCCTGGCTGGTTTTGGGGCCTTCGGGAAGCACCCTAAAAATGCCTTACCCGTTATGGCCGGCGTCATTTTAGCAAATATCGTTTTTCTATGGCGTTTCCAAACGACCAGCGCTGTTGTCGCGACCCTGTTCGCCACTACCCTGGCACCGATTGCCGGTGCCTATGGGATCATCCCCGGCCTCATTGCCGGTTTTCTCCACATGACGGTGGTTATGAACGTCGGCTACCTTCATGGCGGAATGAACCTCTACAACAATGGCTTTTCCGGCGGCTTTGTCGCTGGGATCCTTATCCCCATCTTTGACGTGATCAGTGCCAATATTAGCCGCAGAAAGGAACGACAATAATGCAGAATATGAAGAAATCCAGAAAAATCCTCGATGAACTAATTGGTTATTTCACCACCCACCAAATCAATGAACTGGACATCCACTTTAAAAACACCCAGGGGCAGCTGAATATCACAATTTCCGGCAAAACCCCTGCCAAGCCGAAAGATATGGATACCCTGGAGCAGCTCCTCAACACCACCCGTCATCCCGAATATGAGGAATATTTCTGGGGACTGCTGGGATCATCCAGCAACCAGAGTGAAATAAGCCTCCTGGGCAATCTGGTAGATGGGGGCGATGTGAGTTATGAAAACGGGATCCTGACGGTCTCCATCAGAAGGAAGGAATAAACCCGGCTTCTCGAAAAAATAGCCTAAGTCGGTGGAACCGCCTGCCAATGCCAACAGGACTCTGATTTGGATCAGAGTCCTATTTGTTGTCTGCGTTCACTGCCTGGAGGACAGTGCAGTAGGGATCAAAAGTTCCGTCTATGGTTCCAGCCTTGGTGGCGCCGCTGGATCAACCAAGCTGCGACGTTATTTCAGGCTTTAACCGGCCGCCGGCTTTCCTTAGTATAAATCACTGCTGCCAGGGCTAAGAGCACCAGATCAAAAATCAAGGTGAGCAGCTGCGGAGCAACGGCCAGGATCCCGCTGAGGGCGATCACCCCGCAGATAATGACGAGGGCCATTCCGCCAAGCATCCCGATCATGCTCATGAAGCTCTGTTTGACGAGCTGTGTCTCATCCTGCCAGTCATAGAAGGCCATCCGGTTGCCAATGAAGATCCCGGCTACTGCCGTAAACAGGGTAAACGTCAGGGGCGTTAAAAAGAGCAGCGCGGTCCCAATCACCTCGGTTTTCAGGGAAAGGCTCAGCACCACAGAGCATAGCAGGGAGGTTGGGATGGTAAAGGTCAGATTGGTCAATAGATAGCTGTCATAGAGTGTTTTCGGTGGGATGGGCAGTGATTGGATCAGCCAGATATTTTTCCCCTCCAGGGCCAGTGAGACCGATGCGGTGTTGGTGGTGCATACCATGGCAGCAATGACATAGCCGACGGCATTTTTTACCATGGGCAGATAGTCCGACAGGTCAAGCTGTTCCATCACTCTCTCCGGCCCAGCCAGGAAAACGACCGAGGCCACCATCAGGGCAATGACACAGCCGATCAGGAGATTGGTGGCACATACAGTGGACTTTAAGATCCGCAGGATGGTCTTCTTGTAAAGGGCCGCCAGGGGGCTGCCCTGACTGATGGTTTGAAGCTGATAGCCCCCCCGCTTCGCCCGGGCGGTCAGGGCCGTATTGATCTGCCGGTAGCGGGAGGCCAGCTGGGAGACAAACAGGGCATAGCAGCCAATGGAAATCCCTGCAAACAGCAGCAGGGAGCCGATCCTGCCCTGGATCACTCCGCTTGTAAACAGCTTGGCCAGGGGATAAACCCGGTTCAGCTCCTCAGCGATGACCGGCGCCAGAGCTGAAATGGCCGCCAGATCCGGATTGCCCGTCTGAAAATCGATGAGATGGCTCAGACCGCTGTTCGCTGAGCCTGCCATCATGGAAACCAATAACAGGGCAATCACCAGTGCCATGGACAGGAGCGTCGAAGCCGCACTGGCATATCTGAACCTGGAGGCGATTGCCGCAATGACCGCCCCAAGGACGGCCGCCAAAGTCGTGGGAAAGAGACAAATCAACAGGCTGCCCGCCAGCCAAAGAAAATAAACAGGGAGGGCAGGCCTGGTGTAAACCGCATAGACCATGCCCATGGGCAGCATCACCAGGAGGGTGATCAACGTGTTCCAAAGATACATATTTAAAAACCGGCTGTGGACGACGGTTTTGACCGGCACCGGCAATGACATGACCAACTCATAGTCTTTGAAGCCAAACAGTTCCCCGTTGGCTTTGAACATGGTAAAAACCAGGGAGAACAGACTGCTGAGAACCACCGCCATGCCGGGTACCAACCCGGCCAGCCCAAGATAGGCAAGGCCAAAGGCCATCCCTCCGCAGTAGGCAGCCAGCATTAACAGCAGGATGGTGATGATCACCCTCTCAGCGATCCATTTATTCCGCCTGCCATGATCCGTTTCATGACGGAACACGTTGATACCCAGCTGGGCCATCAGGCGGTTTTTCAGAAGGAGCCAGAGCAACGACTGTCTTTCCGGATTCTTTCCCATCGCCTTCATGGTTTCCTCCCTTTCAGCCCGGGGGCTTTACTCTGCACGATCCACCACCTCCATGTAAATTGCCTCCAGGGAACCGGCAGCTGTTTCCCTGAGCATATCCTCCATGGTGCCGGCAAAGGCCAGTTTCCCATGGTGGATCATGGCGATTTTGTTGCACAGCTTTTCAGCCACATCCAAAACATGGGTTGAAAAGAAAATGGCACTTCCCGAGGCGCAAAGTTCACGCATGATCCGCTTCAACGCCACCGCAGCCTTGGGATCTAAGCCCACAAATGGTTCATCCAGCACCAGGAGCCTGGGCTCATGGATCACTGCCGAAATAATGGCCAGCTTCTGCTTCATGCCATGGGAATAGGAGGCAACCAGATCGCCCAGATTCCCCGTGATTTCAAATTCATCCCCGTATTGTTTTATTTTGGCTTCCCGGATCCCAGCCGGGATGCCAAAAATGTCCCCAATGAAATTCAGAAACTGAATGCCCGTCAAATGCTCATAGAGCTCCGGATCATCCGGAATATAGGCGATCATCCGTTTGCAGACCACAGGCTCCTGTTTTATGGAGTGACCATCAATCATGATCTCCCCTGCTTCAAAATCCAGGACCCCCACCACCGCCTTGATGGTGGTGCTCTTCCCCGCCCCGTTATGGCCAATGAACCCAAAAATGTCCCCAGCCTCCACAGTCAGGCTTAGGTCGTCCACCGCTTTTTTGCCGCCCTTATAGGTTTTGCTCAAATGATTGATGCTCAACATATCCCATATCCTTCGCTGTTGTTTCAGCCCCACACCCTGCGGCGGATTATAATCGCAATCCATCAGCCAATCAGGCCGGTCTAACCAATCCTGCCTGTCCTTTTACCAAATCCCGCCGGATGTTCTCAATTCCATTTTATACCACTTTCAAGCGGACGGCGGCAATAATTGAAGTTATTGATGTTCCTGAAAAAAACGAGCCAGCCGAAGGGATCAGTCCGATCCATTCACATGTCCCTTGACCTTTGGTTCGAAAATACTATCTGCAAACCGCTCGACTGCTGCGGCTTCATCATCAGATGTACCTGATCCAAGCCAATTCCTTCCTCTGATATAAAATGGAACCGTCAGGTTTTATCTGGGTATATCCGCTTTATGGCTGGGTATTATCTGCTTTTTTCCGCTAATGGCAGGATTTTGAACAGCCGGCCAGGGCCGGCTTCAGGTTGAGCCGGCCCGGTTGTTTATGTTGTTTCATTGAACCCTTGATCAGAATGGACTTTGGATCTGCATAGTTCGTGGATCTGATTGGACCTCAGGATCTGCGGAGGTTATTAAATCCTACGGTATCCGGATCTGTTTCATGTCCCTGGTTACTCTTCCCCGTCACCCGAGGTGTCTTTTCCCATGGCTTGGGAATAAAAAATCCCCTGAGCCATAAATGAAACGACCATAAGCGCCAGGAGGATCCACCAGCCAACCGACTCAAAAATGTCCTCGGGAACAATCAGGGTATATCCCATATAGGCCAGGAACAGTGAGCCCTGGATGACCTTGAAGGCTTTGGCATCCGCTTCGTTTCTGAGGGCTGCCAGCCGCTCATCCATTTCATTCACCAGGGTCTCCCGCATTTTGTCCGGGGCTTTGGTTAGTCTTGCGAGTTTAAAGTAGTAAACGGCGGCAACGCTCAAGGGAATAAAGGATAAACCCACCACTGCCCGGTTATTTTCCAACCACTGGATGTTCATTACCCGTAAACTGATCCCGGCTGCCAGAAGGAGCAGACCGGTCACCAGGGTCACGATCATGATCATTTTCGTTTCTTTCTTTATTTTCTCAATGTCCATCATTCATTCCTCCCAGAATAAATCATTTAAGGTCTTATGAAGTGCCTTGCATATTTCAATGCACAGTTTCAAACTCGGGTTGTAGTTGCCGGACTCGATCAAATTGATCGTCTGTCTGGTTACGCCGACGATCTGAGCTAATTGTTCCTGCGATACTTCGGATTCAATTCTGGCAATTTTCATTTTTTTATTTTTCAAGAAGCATCCTCTCCTTCTGCCTTCAGTATAACTCCTATATTACTTTATGTCAATTATATATTACATTTTGTAACATAATATTCACACCCGCCAAACTGTCTGCACCAGATACCAGCTTGCCATGCATAACCCCAAATACGGAAATGATGTACCGGAGGCCTCGTTTTCAGATAACCATCAAACACAAAAAAACCGGAAGCCCGCATAAACAACAATCAAGGCTGTCCGGCATCGTTCCCCTTGTTCCTTTGAACCCTTGCCGAAAAGTCTGAGCGCTTGTGTTATTGGTCCGGTCTTTTACCCGACCATTTCGTAAATGTTACCCCCCCATCACTCACTATTTGATGATTCCGTAGCCCCATGGGTTCAGAGCCCCTGGTTTCCCAGGCCTATGGTTTATTACGCAATCACCGGACCACATATTCCTACGCCCCGTTTTGCCAACCTTTCGCCATATAAAAATCTCCACCCGGTTTTACAGGATGGAGATTTTGACTGTCGTATATGTTCATTTTTGTTTGCCCACAGCTTGTTCAAATGGCTGCAGGATAAGCCGGACAGCGGCTATTTTTTGAATTTAGCGGAAATTATCTTTCAATCGTGTATTTGGGGTTGCCGATCTGAACCTGGTTTGCCAGAGAATCCGTAACCGGGCATTTGGCCATGATCAAATCCACCAATTTCTGGATGTTTTCCTCTGGAGAATCGCTCTTGATGTGGAAATGGAATTTAATATCGGAATAGCCTGGCCGGACATCCGCTAAGCACATGAATCCATCAAGATCCAGGTCGCCTTCGACTTCCACCCAGAAATCCTCCAATTTGACGCCAAATTTTTCAGCGAAGATCACCGCCGTAATGGCTTGGCAGGAGCCCAGACTGCAGAGCAGGAGCTCCAGCGGATTCATACCCTGGTTGGTTCCGCCCGCCTCCACCGGTTCATCGATGATTACCTTGAAGCCTCTCGATTCACATTCCACCATTAAACCTTGTTTCGTTTTAACTCTCGCGTTGAATGTTGTTACTGCCATAAAATCCCCCTAAAGTTATAATTTTTTAGATTAATTTTTATATTTTCTAATAAATCATATCATACTTTGCGTCCTCATCAAATCACTTTTTCAAAAACCATTACCATTGCCCTCACCGCCCTCACCGGACGTTGATTTCTACTTTCCCAATCCTGATTAAGATCCAGCATTCGGCTGTCGGGAAGCTTTTGCAGGACATGCTATAATCGGAGTAGTGAATATTCAACGACCGGCAAAGGCAACCGAGCCGAGCTAAATTAAGCTGCGAGGAGACAAATCCATGAATGATGGCGCATTTATCAACCCGCCCCCAAAACTGCCTTTTTATATCAGACTCGGGATGTATGTGACCAAGCGAGTGACCGGTCAGGATCTCCTGGTCCCCAAACTTCTGGCCTGGTATCCCAAGACCGCTGTCAGTTCAGCCGTCCTGGAAGGATTGATCGCCAAGGGGGATAAAGACCTGGATGAGCGGATCCTAAAGCTGGTGAGAGTGCAGGTATCCCTCACTGCACTATGCCCCTTCTGCATCGACATGAATTCCTCTGAATATAAAAAGTTGGGAATCTCCGATGATGAGATCAACAGTCTCATGGACCCCAAGGGGGTAGAGAATGTGGCAACCTTCAGCCGGCGGGAAAAGCTGGCCATCCAGTACGCCGCCCTGATTTCCGCCACTCCCGTGGGGGTCGATGAATCCTTCATGGCCAAAATGAAGGAATCATTTAATGAGCGGGAAATCGTCATCCTGGCCTCCACCTCAGCCCAGGTGAATTACTGGGCCAGGCTCATCAAATCCCTGGGCGTCCCCCCGGCAGGCTTTTCCAACAGCTGCCGGATCGACTATTAAGATCGGCTGTACCTCTCAGCTGTCAGGTTCGGCAAGGGGGTTTGGAACCGCCTTCTCCTGAAATCGTGGTTCATTTCAACCAGCCTGGGGATGCGGCGTCTCCCTCCCCAGAAATTCAAAAAACCCCCAAGACCAGGGTCTTGGGGGTTCAACCTTTCTTTCATTTTTCATCAGGGTGAAGGATCTGATGGCTAAAAGACAACTTTAAACAAGGGTTACGACAACATCATAGGTCCGCCTGGCCCCAATGGCAGCTTCAGGAAGTACCAGACCAGGAGCTGGATGATCCAAATCACCAGTAGGAAGATGGAGTATGGCAGCATGGTGGCAATCATGGTTCCCAGTCCGAGATTTTTATCATATTTTCTACCCAGGGCCAACAGCATGACGTAGTAAGCCACCAAGGGAGAACAGATGTTGATGACGGCATCGCCGATCCGGTATACCATCTGGGTAAAGGCGGGATGGTAACCTAAGAACATGAACATGGGGACAAGGATCGGAGCCAATACGGCCCATTTGGCTGAAGCACTGCCCAGGAATATATCCAGGGGGATGATAAACAATACGAGAAGGACGATGACTACGGGGATGGGGAAGCCGGAGGAATTCAGTGCATTGGCTCCCTTGATGGCTAAGATGATTCCAACGTTGGACCAATTGAAGAGGGCAGTAAACTGGGCCATGATGAATGTCAGGGCGATATACCCACCCATTTCCGACATGGACTTGTTCATGGCTTCCACCATGGCCTTGGCGTTGGGGATCGTTTTGGTGATTCTTCCATAAACCATACCGGGAATGTAGAACATCAAGGTGATAATAACCACCAGGCCGGCCATCAAAGGAGCTTTGGTGCTGATGATCTTGTGGGTTTCCGGATCGCGCAGCATTCCGTTGGCCGGGGCTGTCCCCAGCACGATAAGGGCAATGAAGATCAGGACGGCGATCCCTGCCCATTTCAAACCTTTCTTTTGGAGCGGGGTGATCTCTTCCATCTCCTCCGCCACAAAGTTTTCCAATTTGCCTAATCTGGGTTCGACGATTTTAATGGTGACAAAGGTGATGATGGTTACGATCAAAACCACGGACGACACTTGGAAATAATAGTTCATCAGGGGATTGACCGGGGTCGGAATGCCGGATATCTTGACAGCAGTTTCCGTAAAGCCTACCAGCAGGACGTCGATGGTAGCTGGTATGATATTGCCACCGTAGGCGGCAGCAACTGAGGCATAAGCAACCATCATGCCGGCAAGGGGATTTCTGCCGATGGAGATGAAAATCAGGGCTCCCAGGGGCGGCATGACGATGAATCCGGAATCGCCGGCGGCTGAAGCCATAATGGATAAAATGACCAGGATCACAATGATCTTCAAATCGGAACCTTTGACACTGCCAAGACCATGGCGGAGAGCTACTTTCAATAAGCCCGACTTTTCACACAGGCCCACACCCAGCATACAAACCAGGACGACGCCAAGGGGTGCAAATCCCGAAAAATTCGTAACGATGCCAGTCAACAGCTTGGTAATCCCAGCTGCTGAGATTAGATTCTGCACCACCAGAGTGTCCTTAGTCACCGGATGGACGGCGGATACGTTCAGTAAGGACAGCACCATGGATAACACCATCATGAACAGGCACAGCATGGCGAAGATCATAAATACTTCCGGCAGCTTATTGCCCACCGCTTCAATTTTATCCAGGAATCGGTTAAATAGGGATTTTTTTTGTTGATTGATTTCCATACTTATCTCACCTCGAGTTAATTTTGTTTGGTTGCCTTCCACTGATGTGCCCAACCTGACCCGCCCGCCTGCGTTCCGGAGAGCACTTGTCCGGCTTGCTTGTCCAGGCAGGCCAGGATGATCTTAGTGAGGGCAGCGGCGTCACCTTAAAAAACAGCCTCCTCCAAATTGAATTTGGGATGGTGGATTAGACTGGGGATCCATTTCCCCGCTTTTTTATCCAAAGGACCCCAGCTGTTGATTCCATGGCTGAATGGCCGGTTTATTTTCCGGGCTTGCTTAGCCAGGCCTCCAGAATCACGCCATAGAGAATGCCTGCCATAAAACTTACGGGATCTTGAAAACCGGTGGAGCTGTAGAAGGCAAAGGAAACCAAAAGTCCCATAATCGCACCCCGCAGCAATGCCGCCTTCCGGTCCGTCTCCCCCCAGGGCGCCCCTACGGTCAACCCAATGATGACCCGGTTATACCAAAGCGAGAACACAAAAACCGGTGAGGCAGTGAAACCAGACCGGATATATGCCCCCGCCACACAAACCAATCCCAGCAATGCGCCCCCGATCAATGCTGTTTTCATCCGTCTTGTCATAACACTCCCTCCCCATCCGATGCAGCTCCATGGCTGTTTTTATTACTATATCATATTTTCGCTTCATTTTATTATGGAAATCCTCAGCTTCCTCGGTCTTTTGTGACAGTCAATAAGTCAAGGTGATTTGGGCTTTCCAAGCTCACCCCAGGCCCAAGAAACCAAGCTTCGGAACCCAAGTTCAAGTCACCCAAGTTCAAGTATATACCAGGGGGTGACATAATCACAGCACACATACAAGGTGACATTATCACAGACCATCAACACCCAAGTCCAAGTCACTTTACCTTTATCACTGGATCGATTACAATGAGATTTTAGTTCAGTCTTTAAGGATCCTCCCCAGTTCAGTGAAGGGCGATGAAGTATTTAAACACCCAAAGCAACAAGAATCTGACTGCTGAGCCTTTTGGAACGGGCCTCAAGAAGCAATTGACTATTTATTAAGAACCTTATTTTGTGACTTTATTTAAACTCCATTTCTGATGGTGTGGAATTTTTCCAGCAGCCTGACACCGATGAGTATGGATGAACCAAGCAATTCAGTTTGATATAAATCTAAGGTCATCGATTAGTCTTCCCCACCTAAAACAAAAATTAATGGAGGTATCGCGATGAATTTAACTGATATTAAAGACCTGATGATGGCCCACATCGCTGACAGGAACATTGAGGGAGCCAGAGAGCTCCTGGTGAACCAGTATTCCATAGATATCGCCAATGTATTATCCGACCTTAAAGATGCTGAGGTCAGCACTTTTTTAAGTCTCCTGGAACCCCCTTATCTGGCGCTGATCCTCCAGGAATCAGATGAAACCCTTCAAAATCGGATCATTGACCTCCTTGACACGCAACAGGTCATCCAAACCTTTTCCTTCATGTCAGCGGATGATATCGCTGATATCCTGGGGATCCTTAAGACCAGTCAGCGAAAAGATTTACTGCGGTCGATGAAGGAATCTGATTCCCAAAATCTGGAGATGCTCCTGGGCTTTGCACCAAATACCGCCGGGGGGATCATGACTACCCAATATATTGCCCTTCACCAAAATCTCACTCTCCGGGAAGCCTTGGATAAAATCAGGGTCATCGGACCCAAGACAGAAGTTATTGAAACCATCTTTGTAACCGATCTTTCCCATCAGCTCGTCGGCTCGGCTGACTTGAGGGATATACTAACCGCTCCTGATGAAAGCCTGCTCCTGGAGATTATGGATGATAACGTCCTGTCGGTCTTTCCGGATACGGACCAGGAGGAAGTATCCCTCATCGTTTCCAAGTATGACTTAAAGGTACTGCCGGTGGTCAATCGGAACCAAAGCCTCCTTGGCATCATCACCCCGGATGATGTCATCGACATTATCATCGAAGAGCAGACCGAGGATCTGTTGATGTTGTCCGGTGTCAGCAAGGATGAAAAAGTCGGCAGCAAACTATCCGTATCCATCTCCAGGAGGCTGCCCTGGCTGGTCATCAATCTGGCTACTGCGTTTTTGGCCTCCTTCACCGTTGGCTTATTCGAGGATGTCATCGTCCGGGTGGTGGCTCTGGCCGCTGCCATGCCCATTGTCGCAGGTATGGGTGGCAATGCCGGAAGCCAGACTCTATCCATTGTGATCCGGAGCATGGCAATGGGTGAGATCAATCTTAAGGAGGATTGGAAGTTCGTCTTCAAGGAAATCTCCCTGGGTCTCATTCACGGTGCCTCTACAGGATTGATTGCCGGGTTGATCTTATACCTAAAATACGACAATCTGTTCCTGGGGTTGATCATCTTTGCTGCTATGATCGGCAACCTGTTGATTGCCGGATTCTTTGGTTTCCTGATCCCCTTGACCCTGAAAAAATTCGACCTCGACCCGGCCGTGTCCTCCTCCATATTTCTCACCACGGCAACCGATGTGGGTGGATTTTTTATCTTTTTAGGGCTGGCCAAGTTATTTCTCCCCTACCTGCTTTAGCTCCAGGCCCGGCATGATTATAGTCTCCCATTGCCGCCAAAAAATACCCCTTAAAAATACCCCTCAATGGAACACCGCCTGATTTCCCCTTGCGGAGGAATCAGGCGGTTACTTTTTTATTTTAGTCTGTTTTTCAGACGGTGGTTCCATTATTCTTTACTATTACCACACTTTTTCATACCGTAATTTTATCACACTTTTATCACACCGTACTTTTAATCACACTTTACCAGTCATGGCATGGTTTGTCGACCGCATAAAGCATGAATAAGACCAATCGGCTTAGCGTGACCGCGAGGAGCTGGCGGGCCTGGCGCTTGATTGACGGTAGCTCCTGGCCGGCTGGTTTCTGGCGGGCTGGTTTCTCGCCGGCTGGCTTTTCGCAGCCGGCTTTTCCTCCGGAGTGGTGATCAGCATGGGATAGGGATGATCCTTAACTTCTGTGACCTTTCTGCGGAGGAGTTTTTCAATATCCATCAGGAAGGGCTTTTCGTTGATATCGCAAAAGGCGATGGCGGTGCCGCCCAGTCCGGCCCGGCCGGTCCGGCCGATGCGGTGGATATAGGTCTCCGGAACATTGGGCAGGTCAAAATTAAATACATGGGACAGCTCATCAATATCGATCCCCCGGGCAGCGATGTCTGTTGCCACCAGGACTCTGGTCACTTTGTTTTTAAAGTTGGCGAGGGCAGTCTGGCGGTTGCCCTGGGATTTATTGCCATGGATCGCCGCCGCATTGACTCCGGCCCGGAGCAGATCCTTGACCACCTTGTCGGCACCATGCTTGGTTCTGGTAAATACCAGGGCGGAAACGATGGCCGGATCCTTTAACAAATGCTGCAGCAGGCTCTGTTTATTTTTCTTATCCACAAAGTATAAATACTGCTCCACCGTATCCACCGCCGAAGACACCGGTGTGACGGAAATCGTCACCGGGTCGACCAATATGGAATTGGCAATCTCGGAAATTTCTGGAGGCATGGTGGCTGAAAACAGCAGGGTCTGTTTTTTGGATCCGCTTGATGATTTTTTTGACATCATTCAAAAAGCCCATGTCCAGCATCCGGTCCGCTTCATCCAGTACAAAAATTTCGATTTTGGACAAATCGATGAGCCCCTGATTGAGCAGATCGTCCAATCGTCCTGGCGTTGCCACCAGAATATCGATGCCTTTGGCCAGCATTTCTTCCTGGGGTTTTTGGGAAACGCCGCCAAAAATCACGCCGCAGGTCAGTTTAGTGAAATGGCCGTAGGTGCGGAAACTGTCAAAAATCTGGATGGCCAGCTCCCTGGTGGGAGTCAGGATCAAGGATTTAATGGTTCGCTTCCGATTGGCCGCCACCGGCTTCTGGCTGAGCAGCTGCAGGATGGGGACCGCAAAAGCCGCCGTCTTTCCCGTCCCGGTCTGGGCACAGCCTAAGAGGTCCTGCCCCTTCAGAACAGGCGGGATCGCCTGTTCCTGGATGGGTGTGGGCAATAAGTAATGCTCACTTTCCAGGGCTCTTAAAATCGGTTCAATAATGTTCAGGTCTTTAAATTTCATATCTTCTCTCTTTCTCCGCCGACAAAATTAATATAACGAGCTATCCTTCAATGTTGGCGGTGAAAAAAGGTTGGCTTTGCGAAAACGCAGGATTATATCGACTGATGCAGTGCTGGTGATGGTGACTGTGCGGCGAAACTCAGGTTGTGGATTCGGGCGCAAACTTCATTATACCATTTAATTCAAAAGTCTGCTTGCCCGGGACATTTGGTGAATTAACCTGGTGAATGAACCTGGTGAATGAATCTGATGATCCTTGTTCGCTCCGGTCCAGCCAAAGCCAGCTTTGATCATTCCTTGGGGAAGCCTTCCGGATCAAAGCGGCCTGATTTCTCCGTTGATGGAAGCCTGCTCATCCTCATCTAAAGGGATGAGCAGGCATTTGCGGCCGTCGATCAACTGGGTTGTGATCTCTGCCGCCTTGCCCGGTGTAACCTTTACCACTACCACGAACTCATCCTGGCCCTCAGCATTTGCCGATGCATCGGCACCTTCATCAGAATCTTTTGCCCCTGCGGTTGCCCCATCGCCTTCACCCGCTGCCTTGGCCAGCATGTCTTTCAGGTTCTCCACCTGCTGTTCAAGGGCCTGCTCTTTTTTGCGCAGCTGGGCGGCTTTTACGGCTTTCTGATCTAAAATCCGCTCGGCCGCCGGCACATCACCCCCAAAATAGTCCCCGTAGACCTCCTCAATTCTTTGCAGCACTTCCCCGGAGACTTTGTCCTCCAAAAGCTCCTGGATCGTCACCGGGGTGAGGAGCATGGGTTCTTCGTCTTGCGCAGACACTTCCCCTTTCTGCCCTTCCACCCAGTGGTTTAGCTGCTCCTGAAATTCACTGACCAGATCCCCGGCCTTCGCTTCATCATTGTCCACGGCTTCCCGGAACAGGTCCGACAGGGTAAGGCGGTGCAGCGCAGTGGTTTTCAGGCTCTCGCAGCCCAAGACCTCCGTCATCAGCTCCTCATGGGTCTCCTTGGGATTTTTTGAATAGTATAACAGGGCGTTGACATCACTGGAGCGGTCCGTAAACGCCGGGAACAGAAAGCCGTTGACCGGCGGCTCTACCACCCAATCCCTTTGATGGGCCCGCATCCGCTTTTCCCTCTCCTCATAAGCCAATCCTGGATCAGACAGGGTCACTGGGCAGATGGCGCAAAGGATGTACTCATAGATCTCTTCCGACTCATCCAGTTTCAGATTATCCTCCGTTTTCGTCATGACATCGTAGACATCCGAGAAAAATAAGATCAGAAAATTCCCCGTAAATTCATAGTTGTCGATGATGTCCTGATACATCCGGTCCAAAATATCATCGTTCTTTAAGGCGCTGCGCTTTAAGTCCATGAGCAGAGCCTGACGTTCCCGACCCGACTCCTTCGCAAAATGCAACTCCAGCAGGTTGTTGCCCATGGCGCCGGAGAGGACTTTCCGGCTGATTTCCAGGTACTTGAAGAATTCGGATTCCTCTAAATTCAAAAATGTCTCCCGATACTTGGCTACGATATTTTTCTCGCCATTGACGTAGCAACCGCACATCCGGCTGATGGTACACTGATCTTTTTTAAACCGCTTTTTGATTTCCAATAGGTCTTTATTGTTCATGTTGATTCTCCCATAAATTCAGTTTCCATTGGCCGTTTTCGAGCCAAACCTTATTATAACACCATCTACCCGCAATTTATGGCAGGATTGCCTGATCCAAAAAAATCCAAAAAAATACCCCCGGCCGGGGGGACAGTTTTTTTACCATCCCCAGGCCGGGGGCAAAACCCTATTCTTATCATCATGTCAGAGCGCCTGCATGGCAGGGCGGCTGCATCACTGGCCGCTCTAGAGACTTCCTGCGCTGACGCTGAAGGTGTCCCACTGGCTCAAATCACCAGTCTCGAAGCCCTTC
>CAZOTM010000024.1:0-15245 GCA_964582675.1 uncultured Clostridiaceae bacterium | reverse complement strand
AAGCCGATAATGGCTCCAATACTCAGTTTTGATTCTTTCATTGTTTTCTCCTCTTCAATTTTTTTCTTTTCAGGTTTTGATGGGTCTGCAGCCCATCAGCCAGATTGCCTCATACATTTAGACCCCAACGTCTGTGAGCAGATTTGCATAAGTGTGCTTTTTATTCGCCCCCCTCCATATTTGGATGATCCTGATCAAAAATTTCCCGGCAAAAATCAATAAAATTCTGCATATCATTAGTTAATGTGCAGTCTTTATTCCAGCCCAACCGAATCGACCGTTTGCATTCAGGCTGACCGACGATGGGTTTTACAACGATCCCTTCTTTTAACACCGTAAACACGGTGTGGGCGGGGAGCATGGCGATCAATCCATTGGTTGCCAGGCCCGAAAAAAAACTGAAGCTGTCTTCCGTGCGCAGAACAATATTCGGTTTAAACCCAGCCTGTGAGCAGAAGTTGATGAGATTTCGGCTGATATTTTCGTCCTCCGGCAAACTCTGGTAAGCATATGGCATGGTATCCAGCAGCGTGATCTGGCTTTTGGCAGCCAGGGGATGGTCATGTCCCATTGCCAAGAGGAATGGCTCTTCCAGGAGTTCGATATACTCAACGTCTTCATAGTGCGCCGGGGTTGCAAAAATATGAAAATCGAAGCCGATGACATCGCTGGAGCCAGCGGAATAACTGCTTTTGAAAACGAGGGAGAGATCGGGGTAGCGCTCGTGATACTTGGTTCTCAGCCACGAAGAAATGAAATTGGCGGCTGTAAACAGTACTTTTAATTCTTTGGGATGGCTCAATTCCAACTCCCGCACTTCATCGATGGCTTCATTGATCTGATAGAGGGAACTGATGATTCGGTTATAGAACAACTGTCCGGCCTCATTCAGCTCGATATTCCGTCCGGAAGTCCGTTTGAACAATTTAACACCGATTTCGCTTTCCAGACTGGCGATGGCTTTTGATAACCCTGGCTGAGAAACGAAGAGTTCTTCCGCGGCACGGTGCATGCTGCCCAACCTGGCCAGAGTACAGAAATACTGGAGTTGTACTAATTGCATTTTCAATCCGCCTCCTACGTTGTCGAGGGATCCATCAGTCGAGGGGTTCCATTGTCAAGGGGGTGTCCAAGTGTGCAATTGGGGTTTGTGTCAACCGTCGGTTTTGGCCGGCGCAAAAAGTTAAGGCAGCAATGACTTGGTCAATAACTAAACTGCCGGAGGGCAGCGCACCAACCGAGGCGGTCGCAGTCCTCATTCAGGATAAAATCAAAGATTTCCCATTTGTTCATGCAGGTCAAGATCAAAGGGTAAAGTCCGGCTGGGGCAGTTCGGACGGGGGCAGACAGCACAGCTTTCAAACTCATCGTTAGTCTCATATAATACCCCGGCCGATGATTTTAAAGGCACAATCAAGCCGCTGTCCAGGACCCGCAAATTGAGCGGCTGCCAAAGGCCGTCCAACAGCGGGAAAAAGAAGCGGTTATCGCCGACACTCCAATCGATGATGGAGCCCGGACATAAGCGAAGGTGACGCTGCATTCCATATTCGGCTTCCAAGGCAGCGCTCAGGGCGGTACTGGCCTTTAGATAAGCCATATAGGCAATAATGTCAATGAGGGATTTATCCAGGAGATCCTCTTCCTTGTCCAGACGATCATCGATTCCCCGTCCGGAGCTGGCAATAAACACAAAGGCATTTTTCTGTTCACTGAGCTTCAGGGCCGCAATCTTACTGCGAAAGACCTCATCCTCAATACTGAACCGGTCGGATTGTTTAACAGTGACGGGCAGTTCTCTGGCGATGTAACAGGGACGGATTTCTCCCTGAAGCTCCTCCAAGAGTTCGCAGGCACTTTCAAAAAGATCTTCGCGATGGTTGAGGCGGGTGAAAAGTTCATTTTTGTCGCATACAAAGCCTGTATCTTCGCAGAATAGTTGTCTCATGGAATCTCCTTATCTATATGTATCATCTATATGTATCTGCCAACGGGAAATAAAATCTGATCTACCGGAAATAAAAATTGATTCACCGGCAAGTTCTCATGGAGCATGGACTGGGGTGGATTTTTCTTAGCTCCTGGAGGCATAATTGCCTCCCAGCGCCTGCCGGTTCAATCCGTGAGAAACAAGGTGAATTAATAAATATACTACAGGCGAAGTACCGAAACGTCAACATTTTAATAGAATTAATAACAGATAACCAAACTGAATCGCTCCGATAACAAATGCGACGTAGTATTTTTGAAGGTTCCTTGCTAAGCTTTAACAAGAAGAAACCAGTGGGAAAATGAACGAGAACATGATGTTTCTAACTCAATGATTTTGGTTATGCGGAATGAAGACGAAAGATGTGGCCAATCCTTTGTCAGCTTTTTCTACCTATTAATTGATGGAGAAAGACTCACCTTCGACAAATCGTGGATCCACAAATGTCGATGGGAGTAAAAGAAGTCTCATGGCCAAGGTCACAGAAAAATTTAGGAGGACGCTATGGCAACTTTTGAAGAATTATCAGGTTATGTGGTTAAGGGGAAGCGGAAACTTGTAGTCAACGCTACGAACGAAATGGTTAAAGACGGGGTTGGACCGCTGGACATAATTAATCGCGGTTTAGTAACGGGTATGTCGGAGGTTGGCGTCCTGTTCAAAGAAAACAAGATGTTTATCCCGGAAGTACTGATGAGTGCGAAAGCCATGGAAGAAGGCCTGGCTATCGTCAAGCCAATGCTGAAAGCCGGTGAGATGACAAGCAGCGGAACGGTTCTCATCGCAACGGTTCAGGGCGATTTGCATGATATCGGTAAGAGCCTTGTTGGCATCATGCTCGAGTCCAACGGATTTACCATCATCGACCTGGGCAAGGACGTATCACCGGAATTGATCGTGGAGAAAGTCAAGGAGCTGAAGCCGGATGTCATCGGGATGTCGGCAATGCTGACAACGACCATGCTTCACATGAAGGATACAATAGAATTACTGAAAGAAGAAGGATTGCGCGACAAGGTTAAGGTTATTATCGGCGGAGCTCCTGTATCTCAGGACTTTGCAGATGAAATCGCCGCCGATGGTTTTTCACCGGATGCTCTTTCAGCAGTCGGACTCTGCAAAAAGTTACTTTAGAGGGGGAGAAGCATGTATACAACAGCCAGCCGATATCAAAGAGCCAATTTTGATGTCAACCAAACGATGAATTTCCGTATGCTCAGCGATGACCAGTGTGAAGAGATCTTTGTTACCGCACTGGAACTCTTAGAGCGCAGCGGTGCAAAAATTGAGAACCAGAAAGCGCTTCAAGTGCTCAAAGACGGCGGATGCTGGGTCAAGGGCGATATTGTCCGCTTTCCCAGTGCCAAAGTAGAATGGGCAGTACGGACAGCGCCATCCCGGGTTACCCTGTGCAATCGGGACGGAAAACGCGCCATGCTCCTGGAAACGGAAAACAATCATTTTGGACCTGCCTTAAGCGCAAGCCAATTGATTGAAGACGACGGAACCCGCCGGGCGTTTACCAAAGAGGATGCCGCCGATGTTGCCCGGTTATGTCAGCGTCTCAATAATATTGAATTTGCCGCCAGCGGCGGAACGGTCGCCAGTGATGATTCGGCATTAGCCAATGTCTATGCCATGGAAAGCCTGCTTAAATATACAGACAAGCCCATCGTTCAGACCGCCTGCTGTGAAAGCCAGGCGAAAATTCTGGCTAACATGGTGGCTGCTGTTTCCCCGGAAGGCAATGACGCCCTGCGGGAAAATCCCAGACTGGTGCTCCAGGCAGAGTGCTCCGATTCACTGATCCACTCAGAGGATGGGTTATCCGTCGTTATGTATGCGGCAGAACAGGGGATCCCCTGTATTTACTCCAGCTGTGTAGTTTCAGGTTACAATGCTCCACTGACTGCGGCAGGCACATTGGTAATTGCCTTGGCCAACGCTTTGGCTGGCCTCGTGGTTTCTCAGCTCACCGCACCAGGGGCGCCCTTCATCGCAGGGGCAACCTTCAGTATCAACGACACGAAATCAGACGCTAAACCCATCACTTCACCCGAAGGCGCTCAGTGCGTGGCCGGGTTCGCAAATTTACTGCGCTGGGCGAAGATCCCCAGTTTTGGAATCGGAGGCAATACCGATGCTCAGGCTTCAGATGCCCAAAGCGGTTTGGAGACTTGTTTTGGAATATTGACAGCACAGCTCAGCGGCACCAACCTGGTCAGCTGCGGATTATTTGGCGGCGGAGACCTCTTCAGCAAAAGTTTGTTGGTACTCAATGATGAATTGGTACAGGAAATTCGCCGGGCGATTTCAGGCTTTGAAATTGATGAAGAAAGAATGGCCCGCGGTGTTATTGAGGAGATCGGACCGGGTGGTTACTATCTTGGCACAGATCACACGAGCAGATTCTTTAAATCAGAGCAGCACTGGCCACATCTGATAAGCCGTAAACGGATCGATGACTGGACGAATGATGGTGCGAAATCCTTAGGCGTTCGCGCAGCGGAGGCTACGAATTCACTGCTTTCCGTGCAAGAGGAATCTTTGCTGGATGTAAGTGCTCTAAAGGCTTTGGGCGATGTTGTCGCTCAAGCTGAGAAAAAGTAAGGGAGGCAGAATTGATGAAAAGCAGAGTAAACTATCAAGCAAATAAAACCCCGATTTTAAGAACGCTTACGGACAGTCAGTGTCAGGAGTTGGTTTTAGCGGCCGAAGAGGTCATGTTCCGTTCGGGTGTGGAATTCCATAATCCCCAGGCCCTGGAAATATTAAAAAAGCATGGCTGCTTTGTGGACGGAATCCGCGTCAGAATACCTCCGTACTTAACCGAAAGAGCCCTGCGCTCCTGCCAGAAACACGTAACTTTGTGCAACAGCCGTACCGGAGCACCGGCGATGTTCCTGGAAGGCAATAACTCTTACTTTGGATCTGGTTCAGGAACACCATTTTTCCGTGATCCTTATACCGGCGAAAGAATCCGCTCCACCAATAAGAGCATCGGCTGGGCAACCAAAGTCCTTGACGCCATGCCAAACATTGACTTCTGCATGTCCTTAGGTCTGGTACAGGATGTACCTCTCCTGGTAGCTGACCGTTGGGAATTTGAGCAGCAATTATTGAACACGAGCAAACCGATCGTCAACGTAGTAACCGATGAATGGGCACAAAACGACTGTATCGCTATGGCAGAGGCAGTGTGTGGCGGTCCGGAGGAATTACGCCGCCATCCGATCATGACCTTGTATCTTGAACCGATCTCACCGGGTATCATTGCCGATGAATCCTGCATGAAGGTCATCACCGGCGCCGAAAAAGGCATCCCGACGATCTTTACGCCTTGTATCATGGCCGGTGCCACCGCACCTGCAACCATGGCCGGCGTAATCGTCCAGGGTCTCAGCGAAAGCTTGTCCGGTCTCGTTCTCTCCCAGTGCGCAGGCGAAGGCGCTGCCTACATCATGGGCGGTGTATACACCATCCTTGACATGAACTCCACCATCTTCAGCTACGGAGCTCCCGAATTAAGCTTGATGCTGGCCGCCCTGACCGACATCGCCCATTACCTGCATCTGCCGATTTTCGGCACCAACGGCTGTACCGATTCCATCATCCTGGATGAACAAGCCGGTGTGGAGGCTGCATTATCCGTGACGCTTACCAATTTGTCCGGTGCAAACCTGAATCATGACATTGGCTACATTGAATATGGCACAACCTCGAACCTGGATCTGGTGGTTATGGACAACGACATCGTCGGCATGGCAAGAAAGCTGACATCGGGCATTCCGGTGAACCCAGAGTCCCTGTCGTTAAGCGAAATTGAAGCAGCCGGACCAGGCGGACGTTACAGAAGCGAGAAAGAAGAGCTCTGGGATGAGGATGATGATTATCATCCAAAGGATCTCCAGGAGAATTTCAGCCCCGATGTTATCAGCCGGGCATCCTATGATCTTTGGAAAGGGAATGGCAGCAAAACCCTTGTAGAAAGAGCCAATGAAAGAGTTCGGGATATCATTGAAAACTATGAGGCAGAACCACTGCCCAAGAATACGGTTAAGCAGATCCGCTCCATCGTAGAAAATGCAGTTGGCAAGATTCCTGGTGTTAACAAATAATTAAAGTAGAAGAGAGGAAAGGTTATGTCGCTTGTATTGGGGATCGATACCGGGGGAACCTACACGGATGGAGTAGTCCTTCGTCGGGAAACCCGGGAGGTGATTGCAACAGCAAAATCGCTCACTACAAGAGAAGACCTGGCCCTTGGGATAGCAGGCTGTCTGGATAATCTTGACTTTTCTGACTATGACCAAATAGACTTTGTGACCCTGTCCACCACGCTGGCTACCAATGCCATCGTGGAGGGACGGGGTTGCAGAGTAGGTCTTCTGTTGCTTGGATTTGACAGCGTGCCTGATTTGCCGTTGAGCGAGGTCAGACTGCTGCCGGGAGGCCACAACATTCGGGGGGAAGCGAAAGTACCTCTGGATGAGACGGCCATACGAACCGCCCTGGAAAGCCTCAGAGGCAAAGTCGAAGCTCTGGCGATTTCTTCGTATTTGTCGATCCGCAATCCTGAGCATGAAATACGGGTGTTAACAATGGCGCGGGAAATACTTGATATTCCTGCGGTCTGCGCCCACCAGCTGACCCGGTCCCTCGGGGTAAAAGAGCGTACGGTTACGGCTGTCCTCAACGCACGATTGATACCGGTCATCGATGAATTGATCGTTTCGGTAAAAAAAGTGCTGGCAATGAAAAACGTGAAGGCCCCGATTTTAATTGTCAAGGGTGACGGAGCTTTGATGGCGGAAGAACAGGCAAGAATCAAGCCCATCGAGACGATCCTGTCAGGACCGGCCGCCAGTATCATCGGTGCAAATTATTTAGCCGGACAAAAAGATGCGTTGATTCTGGATATGGGCGGTACCACGACGGATATTGCGGTTTTGCGCAACGGACGTCCCCGTCTAGGAAAAGAAGGCGCCAGAGTTGGCGGATGGCTGACCCGGGTGGAAGCAGCGGAGATCAATACGTTTGGTCTCGGCGGCGACAGCTATGTGCAGCTTAACATTGAAGGCTTCTTCCAATTGGGCCCCCAGCGGGTAGTTCCGATTTCTCTCCTGGTTGCCCGGTATCCTTACTTGATGCGGGAATTATCGGCGATCCATATTCCCAGATCCCATACCATCCTTTATTCACAGGTCACGGACTGCTTTATTTTGCTGGATCCGAGAGACAGCCTCCTGGAAACGGATTTGGAACGGCGCATTGTCGGCTTATTGCGCAAGGAACCCCACAGTTTGTTCTATTTGGCGGACCGGCTGGGTGTATCCGTGAATCTCTTGGATATTTGTTCTCTGGTGGACCGGGGGATCTTGGGCCGGAGTTCGGTGACCCCCACTGATATTTTGATGGTCAAAGGGCTTTACGATCAATGGGACAAGGAAGCCGCGGAGCTCGCCGTGACCCTCCTGGGAAAACGGTTCGGCATGGAAATGCGCGAGTTTGCCGATTATGTTATGGAAAAAGTTGTGGAAAGACTTTGCTACACCGTGTGGCAAAGTTTAATGGATCAGGAAGGTGTGCATTTTGATTTGGACAAGGAACCGGTTTTCGAATACCTTGCCCGGAAGCACATCCGTCCCAAGAAGAGTGATTTTTTAGACAGCCGGATCACACTGCGCATCCCCGTCATCGGGGTGGGCGCGCCGGTGGGTATTTGGTTACCATTAATGTCGAAGGTCCTGGGCTCCGAATTGATCCTTCCGGAGTTTGCCCGGGTCGCCAATGCGGTGGGAGCCGCAGCGGGACGGGTAATGGAAACCGTTAAATTACTGATTGCCCCGGCGGAAGGCGGAATGGGTTACCTGTTGTATTCCACCTGGGAGCGCAGAGAATTTGAGGAACTGGAAGAAGCCGTTGCATACGGCCGCAAATTCGCTGCCGAACAGGCGTTTAACCAGGCCAAAGCCAACGGGGTGGAGAACCCTGAGGTAACCGTGGAATACCGGCATGTTTATGCCAATTCGAATGGGATCGAGAACGATATCTACATCGAAACCCATATCCAAGCCATTGGAACATCCCGCGGCGAATGGGAATACGAATAGGGGATCGAATACAAAAATAAAAATCATACACAATAGGAGATACTTGAATGAGTAAAGAACTATGCCTGAGAGCGCTGCGCCATGAAAAATTGGATGCAGTTCCATGGGTTCCCTTTGCCGGCGTCCATGCAGGCAAATTAAAAGGCTATACGGCGGAAGAAGTCCTCTGCGAAGAAGATAAGCTGGTGGAATCCCTTCTGGAAGTGAAAAAGCTCTATATGCCGGATGGGATGCCCGTTATTTTTGACCTGCAGGTCGAAGCGGAAATCCTTGGCTGCGAGCTCAAATGGGCGAAGGACAACCCGCCGTCCGTCATGTCCCACCCGTTGGAGAACACCGATGAGATGCCCTGCCGCTGCAATTTCCCCACTGAGCAAAGCGGCCGACTGCCGATGATCCTATCCGCCATGCGCCGGATCAAACAAGCGATCGGTAATGATACTGCGCTCTACGGACTGATTTGCGGCCCCTTCACCCTGGCTTCCCATCTGCGCGGAACGGATATCTTCCTGAACATGATCGAAGAGCCGGAATACGTGGAAGCGCTGATGAACTTCTGCTCTGAAGTCGCCATCCAAATGGCCAAAATGTACATCGAGGCCGGTATGGATGTCATCGCAGTGGTGGATCCGTTAGTCAGCCAGGTCTCCTCGGACATGGTGGAAGAAATGCTGATGGATGGATTTAAGGCTGTGTTTGACTATATCCGTTCTCAGAATGTGCTGTCCTGTTTCTTTGTCTGCGGGAATGCTTCCCAGCAGATCGAGGCCATGTGTAAAATGGGACCCGACGGTGTTTCCGTGGATGAAAATGTCAGCATGATCGAAGCGAAGAAAATCACCGATCAGTATAACATCTGCCTGGGCGGGAATATCCCGTTAACCACCACCATGCTCCATGGAACCCAGGAAGACAACATGAAAGCAGTTATTGACCTGTTGGACAGCCTGGATCACCAAAATCTGATCATCAGCCCGGGCTGTGACATGCCCCATGCGACGCCAGTCGAGAACGCGGTAGCCGCTGCCCAGGCGGTACACTTCCCGGACAGCGCCCGGAAGATCATTGAGAATTATGAAGCGCCCCTGGATGACACCGTCGTGGAACTGCCGGATTATGAGAATCTGGATAAGGTTCTCGTCGAACTGTTCCTCCTGGATCCTGAGCAATGCGCCGCCTGTACCTATATGCTGGGCAGTGTCGTCGATGCCTATGATGACTTCAAGGATATCGGCGAATATCGGGTCTACAAATACTTTATCAAGGAAGACATTGCCCGAACCAAGAAAATGGCGATACCCAACCTGCCGACCATGACCATCAATGGGGTCCCCAAATGGATCTCCATCATTCCCAACAAGACACAGCTGTTGGCTGATATTAACGCAGCCTGGGAAGCGATGAAAAAATAAGCTCTCCGGAGCAGACTGCATGGACATGCAGTCTGCTCTCTAATGAAAAGGAAAGAAATATGGAAGTAATTTTACTCACCGGATTTCTGGGGGCCGGAAAAACCACCATGCTGCAAAATCTGTTGACCGAAAACCCGAACAAGCGGGTGGGGGTCATTGTGAACGATTTTGGGGCAGTCAATATTGATGCGAAACTGCTGCACCGGGATGGGATCCAAATGGCGGAGCTCACCAATGGATCGATTTTTTGCGCCTGCATCAAGGATAAATTCGTCGACGGCCTGATTGCCATGTCAAAGCTGGATCTGGAGATTTTATTGATCGAGGCTTCGGGGCTGGCCGATCCGGCCAATATGGAAACGATCCTGGACGGGATCCGCCCCAAGCTGCACAATGCACTCAATTTGACGGCGTCGTTCTGCATCCTGGATGCGGTCAATTTTGCGAAACTGGTCAAGGTATTGCCGGCATTGGAAAATCAGCTCCGGTATGCCGACGTGGTCGTCGTTAATAAGGCAGATAAGGTGAGTCCTGAGAAGTTATCCGAGATATCCGCAATCATCGCCGAATATAACCCTTATGCCAAGGTGTATGTCACAGCCTACTGCAAACTGGATATTGACGCCGCCTTACACCATGGAACGGTCCGGCGCCGGGCGCGGGAAGAATCCACCAACACCTATCAATCCCGGCCAAACACCTTTGTCCTGCGATCCGATGAGAGCGTGGAGCTTCAGTCCCTGCAGCTGTTTTTGGAAGCCATCGCCAAGGCTGCCTACCGGATCAAAGGCTTTGTCCGGACGGACCAGGGGGTCAAGGAAATCAGCGCCGTGGTGGATGACATCCGGATCAATGATTGGTCCGGTGATTTTGAAGAAACCAGCCTTGTCGTCATATCCTCCATCGGTGTAGCAATGCTCAGCCGGATCATCGAACATTCGGATAAATATCTCCAGGGGAAACTGCGCCTCGCCTGATTCAGGGAGAGGGCGTGCAAGACCCCGGAAACCTGCTTGGACCAGGCCGGCGGAAATGTGACGCGGTGCGATGGATGACGGAGCCAGGGCGGCTGCCCGGTCTGTGGTTGTGAAATGTCCCGATGGGAAGAAGAACCACAGGTTCCGTATGCTATAATCAAACCACAATTTTGAAACGACAATTTTGAAACCATAATTTTATAAGACCGCAAGGTCGCAGGGAAAACGGTGCAAGCCCGTTGCAGCCCCCGCTACTGTAAGGCCGACGAATCAGCGATCCCCCGCCGGGCAATCGGCCGGCGGTAGCTGGGGAGTAAGCCAGAGCCAGAGTACCTGTTATGAAATTACCCTCGGAGGGAGAGGTAAACCCAAGACCCCATTCCCTCGCAATGGGGCTTTTTTTATTCAGGAGGAATCATTATGAAAAAGACATTTTTAGCCCTGCTGGTATCCGCGCTGATGACATTCGCAGCCTGTACACCACAGACGACGGGAACGGGTTCCGCAACCGCAGCCAATAAAACCGCAACGACAGCCGCCGCAACCCAAGGTGAGGTCAAGCTGGGAGAGGTCAAGACCACCTATCCCATCCAAGTGACCGATGGACTGGGACAGGCAGTAACCCTGCAAAAAGAACCGGAGCGGATCATCTCACTGGCGCCCAATGTTACCGAGATCCTGTTCGCTTTGGGTCTGGGGGATAAGGTAGTAGGGACATCGGAATTTTCAGACTATCCGGCGGAAGCGGCCAAGATCGAAACTCTGGGCGGCGCCATATCAGGTACCGGCGGGTATGATATGGAACGTATCGTCGAGCTGGAGCCGGATTTGATCGTTACCAACGGGGCAGTGGAAGGGCTCCGCGAAGCCATGAAAAGTGCGGATATCGCCGTGGCCGGGTATTTCCCGCAGTCCATGGATAGCGTAATGGATCAAATTGTCCAAATCGCCGAATTAACCAACACCCAGGAAACAGGCAGCGCCATTGTTGCGGATATGAAAGCGCGCAGAGCAGCCGTCGCCGCATCCGTCGCCGGACTTGCCCAACCCACTGTGTTTTATGAGGTGTGGGGGGATCCCCTGATGGTTGCCGGGAAGGGCAGCTTTATCAATGAAATGATCGCCATCGCCGGCGGGATCGACATCGCCGGGGACAGTCAGCTCTACTCGACTTATGATGTGGAACAGCTCATTGAAGAAAATCCGGATATCTACCTCATCAACGACGGTGATCCGGCACTGACCCCACAAACCCTGGCTCAGCGCCCGGGCTATGGGGAGCTGAAAGCGGTGACGGAAAATCGGGTGCTGACCATCAACGCTGATTTGATTTCCAGACCGGGTCCCAGACTCATCGATGGGTTGGAAGCACTGGCTGATCTGCTGCACCCTGATCGAAAGAAGTAACATGAAAACTAGATGGGTACTCATCAGTATTCCGCTGCTGTTTTTCGCGGCAGTATTGGCGGCAACCATCGGTTCCGCTCATATTGCCGTGGGGGAGGCGTTCCAATCACTGGCAGGAAAATTGGTCGGAGCCGAAGAAATCCTTCCGAAAACCCAGGCGATGATCCTTTATGGCATCCGCTGGCCCAGAGTGCTCCTGTCATTGATTGCCGGCGCCGCACTGGCCACGGCCGGTCTGGCCCTGCAGGGGCTTTTCCGGAATCCCCTGGCGGATCCCTATATCATTGGGATCTCCTCGGGTTCGGCATTTGGAGCGGCGGTGGCCATCGCCACGGGGATCGGCAGCAGTCTCTTGGGGAATTTTACCGTCACGGCTTCGGCGTTTTTAGGCGCCCTAGGCGCCTTGGCCTTCGTCTATCAATTAGGGCGGGAAGGCAAAGTCCTCCGGCAAAGCCGAGTATTGCTGGCAGGAATTTCCGTGGGGCAGCTCTTCGCGGCCGGTCTCTCGTTAATGATGGTCTTCTATGCCAAACAGATGGATAAGATCGTCTACTGGACCATGGGCTCCGTGGCCGGAAACTCCATGGAGGTGGTATTGTTTTGTCTGGGGATCGTCGGTTTGGGATACGCCATCTTTCATCATTACCGGATGGAAATGAACCTCCTCCTCCTCGGGGAGGATACCGCAAAGAGCATGGGGGTGAATACCGAAAGCGTGAAGCGTATCCTGCTGCTTACGGCGTCCCTGGTTACCGCCAGCGTCGTATCGTTTACCGGCATCATCGGATTTGTCGGTCTGATCATCCCCCATATCATTCGGCTGCTTACCGGACCTGACCACCGGACGCTCCTGCCCCTGACCGCAATCTGGGGGGCAATTTTCCTGTGTTTTTGCGATACCTTGGCCAGAACTCTGGCCAGTCCCCTGGAGATCCCCATCGGGATTGTGACCGCCATCATCGGGGCACCGTTCTTTTTATGGCTGCTCAGCCGCAGAGAGGGGGGCGAGGTCGTATGATCGCCTATCAACTGGATCATCTGGGGTTTTCATACCGGAACCACACCGTTCTGGAGGGACTCAATATGACTTTTCAGAAGGGCAAACTCCATGCCATTGTCGGGGCGAACGGGGCGGGTAAGTCCACCTTGATCAAGCTCCTGGCAGGCCTCTTGGAACCAAGTCAGGGGACCATTGAATTTGCCGGGAAAGAGCTGTCCCACTTCAGCGACAAGGCCAGGGCGAGGTCCATTGCCTACATGGCGCAGGAAGTAGTGATACCGGGCAGTTTCACGGCAGGCGAGGTGGTTGCCATGGCCAGGTACGCCCATCAAAATCCCAAACAAGCCGCATTGGACGAATCTGCCATCCAAACCGCCATGCGGCGCACCCATACCCTGCAGCTGTTTCATCAGAAAATCGGAGAAATCAGCGGCGGCGAGAAAAGCCGCGTCCTGCTGGCCAGGGCTCTGGCGCAGGATACCCAGGTCCTCTTGCTGGACGAGGTAACCGCCCCCTTGGACATCACCCATCAATTGGCGGTCATGGAAGAATTGAGAGCTTGGCTGGATGAGGACAAGACCATTGTCATGGTGCTCCACGACATCAACCTGGCAGCGCGCTATGCCGATGAGATCTGGATGCTATCTGAGGGCAGGGTGTATGCCCATGGCGAGCCGGAGGAATTGATCACCCGGGAAAACATCCAAGCCGTGTATGAAGTGGATTGCCTGATCGACCGGAACATCGTCACGGACACACCGGTGATCATTCCCATTCAACGTCGAAACAGCCCCCTGGAAGGGTTGAAGGTGCATGTGGTCTGCGGAGGGGGTTCCGGCGCCCAGCTGTTCGCAGCGCTCTACAACTGGGGAATGACGGTCTCCACCGGGGTTCTCAATGAAGGCGATTCCGACCAGCTCACGGCGAAGCGTTTGGGCATGACGGTGTTTGCGAAGGCGGCTTTTTCCGCCATAGAAGAGGGCGATGTGCTGGAAGCAATGGAAAGCCTCACGGAGATCGACGCAATCCTTCTCACCAATCTGCCGATTGGCTCGGGGAATGGCAAAAATCTTGACTTCATCCCTTGGGCAGCCCAGCGGGGGCTGCCGGTTCTGTACTGTCCATGGCAGAGCGGCAAACAGTATGTACACAGGAATTATGAGGATGTCTGGGAACGGGCGCTGAACACTGCGCAGTGCTGCAGCTCAGAGGCGGACTTAAAGGCACATTTGGAGGCCATCAAGCCGTGACCGCCGCAAAGCCCCAGGGAGATCACGGTCGATCCGGCAGTGGTTTCCCCGGAACCTTGGTCGTTTGCGGGAAACCCCGATGGGGGGATTGAATCCCATGGGGTGATGAAAATATTGTTGAAGGGAAATATCCTGATTGATGAATATTCTTAAAGGCCTGGCCATTTGTTTTTCCATGTACTCGATCATTCCCATGCCCAAGGTGGTGTGGGAGAAAGACAGTATGAAATATACCTTTTGTTTTTTTCCGATGATCGGCGCCCTGATCGGGGCCCTGCTGCTGGGCTGGTATTGGTTGGCCTCATGGCTGTCCCTGAGCGTACCGCTGTTTTCAGCAGCAGCGATTTTTATACCCATTGCCATTTCCGGGGGCATCCATTTGGACGGGTTTATCGATACCTGCGATGCGGTGTTTTCCTATGGGGACCGGGAGAAAAAACTTGAAATCTTAAAGGATTCACGGACTGGGGCATTTGGAGTGATCGGCTGCGCAACCCTGTTCATCATGCAGTTTGGCTTATATTCACAGCTTAAAGAGACGTCTCAGTACATTGTAATTGCGGCGACGGGCTTTTTTATCAGCCGCTGCTTTGCTGCCTTAGCGGTTGTCTTCATGAAACCGGCCAAAACCTCCGGATTGGGCTATATTTTTTCCAATAACAGCGGGAAACGAATCGTGACAATCGCAGCATCGGTTTTGATGGCTTGCGCTTTGATTTTTATGGCTGTCTTCAGCATAAAATTAGCAATCATAACCACATTGCTCTTAATTCTTGCAGCGGTTTGGTTTAATGCTTTCTGCACCAGGGAATTTGGCGGAACAACCGGCGACCTTATTGGCTTTATCATTACGATCGTTGAGTGTCTGATCCTGGCGGTCGGCGCATTGGGAGGAGCTCTGGCACAATTTTAAGGTTCCCGCCAAATAATTTTGCCGGCGCTGGATCAGACGGGGAGAAACGCCCCTGCTCCCGAAGGCAAGGCAATTTGCAGCTGAGGCAGTGCCAAAAATATTGCCGAAAAACAATGCCCAAAAGCAATTCCTGAAACCCTGGAAGCATGAAGATATCATTCTGATAGAATGGCTGCCATCATT
>CAZOTM010000023.1:0-15369 GCA_964582675.1 uncultured Clostridiaceae bacterium | reverse complement strand
CGTAATTCATTTTTCCACCTCACGTAAAAATCACATGGTTTCCCATGTGTGTTGTTTCTATGATTTATTTTTTGCTCCACACATTCATTATACAAGAAATTATTAAACAGAGGTTAAATATTCAAGGTTGGGTGGGAAATTGAGAGGAGGAAGAAAAAGTAAAAAGTAAAAGAATAAGTAAAACAGTAAGCTACAAGGATTGAAAACCAGCCATTGCTTGGATCTTCCTGCTCCGTCTCAGCCGGATGATATTACTTTTTAAATTTCAATGGCAAGCTTGCTTTAACCGGAGGCTTTTTAATCTATTACTAATGGTATGGGTGGAAAATCATACTAAACTGCAGTCCATTGTTTGTTTCAGTATTAGGGCTGAATGGATAAGGCTGATAGATCCAAACTAAGGTTTTTGGCTTTGGGAATTTCCCCCGGTAAATCCCTATGTTTGGAAAGTGCCAAAAGATGATATAGTAAATATAAATACTGATGTTGCGTGTCCATCCGGCCATTGGCATCTTTCAATGGAGAAAAAGATGGGCTCCAGGGTCCCCTCTCCGCCAGTTTACACCAAGTGGCGGTGACCCTTGCCAACCATTCCCAGCCGGATAAAAACCGGATGAAAAACCGGATGAAAAGAGAAAGCATTTTAAAATATTGAATTCAGTACACGGAGGTTTATTCATGTCAGAAGAAATAACGCTGAGCTCACTAAGCCAGCACAAAGAAGTCATCAGCAGCATGGAAGAAGTCAAGGAAAAGGAAATCGAAAAGATCACCCGACAGGTTGAGACCATCTCCCCCCAGGACCGGGAAAAGATCAATGAGATCAAAAGCAACATCAATATCCTGGATTCCCAGTCCACCGTCCAATTCGGGATCGGCGCCCAGAAAAACATCGCCTCCTTCTCAGAGACTATCCTGGGCCAAATCAAATCCAAAGATTCTGGCTTCGTCGGCGATATCATGACGGACCTGATGCTCAAAGTCAAGGATGCCAGCGTTGATTCCGTTGAGGATGACAGCTTTTTCAAGAAGATCCCTTTCCTGGGCAAATTCAGCAACAACACGGAGAAATACCTGGCCAAATTCCAGACCGTGGAAACTCAGATCGAGAAAATCGAATCCGAGCTGGACAAGGCCAGAATGGGACTGCTGAAGGACATCGGAGTATTGGACGGGCTTTACAACAAGAATGTTGAGTACTTCAACGACCTCCAGCTATATATCAAGGCCGGCGAAGAAAAGCTGGAAGAATACCGGACGGTCACCCTCCCGAAGCTGCGGGCTGAAGCTCTGGCATCTCAGGATCCCATGGCTTCCCAGCTGGTCAATGACTTTGAGAACACGGTCAACCGCTTCGATAAAAAGGTCTATGATCTGAAGCTGTCCAAAACCCTGGCCATTCAAACCGCACCCCAGATTAAGCTGATCCAGAACAACGACAAGGTCCTGGTTGATAAAATCCAAACCGCCATCCTGAACACCATCCCCCTTTGGAAAAGCCAGGTCGTCATTGCCCTCTCCCTATCCAAGCAGAAAACCGGGTTGGAGATGCAGAAAAGTGTTTCCCAGACCACCAACGATCTGTTAAAGAAAAATTCCGAGATGCTGAAGACCAATACATTGGAAGTTGCCAGGGAATCCGAAAAGGGAGTGGTTGAATTGGAGACCTTGAAGAAAGTCAACGACGATCTGATATCCACCATTGACGAAACCCTGAAGATCCAGAAAGACGGCCAGGCTAAACGGGCGGCTGCCGAGCAGGAACTGTTACGGATCGAGGAATCCTTAAAGCAGTCCTTGGTCCGCGCCATCAATCCCATGGACTATACCAAGCCGGAAAACCAGGGCGGCTATGAGTCTTTAATTTCAGACAAAAAGCGCAAATAAGAGTCAGCAAAAAAATCAACCAAAAAATCAACCAACTAGAGCAGCCGCTCTTCATGTCCAATGAATAGCGGCTGCTCTGGTTGGTTTCAAGTTAATTGGAACCGCTGCCTGCTTCGGGTTCCAGCTGTTTGATCAGGTCCAGCACATAATCAAGCTCAGGTCCATTCTCCTGGAATATATCCGTGGGCGTGCCGGAGGAGGTATTGGGTGTCCCATCATGGTTGAAGCCGTAGCCGGTTTGGGCGGAATAGATCAACCCGCTGTAAGGCAGGGAGATGTATCTTAATCCAAAGGTCCTGCCTACCCCATCACCCTTGGCCGGTTTGCCGACGCTGGTCACCAGATCAAGACTTCGCAGGTAGTGGCTGAAGGTATCCCCTGAGGCTAAAACCTGGGAATCCTGCAGGAGGAATATTCTGCCGGCAAAGTTGATGGGAGCCTCCGGCAGGATCCTGTCCTCCACAGATAGGAAGGCACCCAATTTTTGAACGTCTGATAAATCCCGGGCCAGCATATTGTCAGGGAGCTCCTCCACTTCGGTCAATTCCAGTTCATCCAGGCTGTACCGATTCCCCATGGCGATTTCCGTGAGGTTTTTCACATTCTCATCCATTTGCAGATAATAATTAAAAACCTTGCTGCTGACCGGGTCATCATAGCGGCCGATGTAGGATTTTACTGTCGCCTCCTCACGAATCAGCCGCCGCACGATTTCATCCCGCCAGGGTGCGGTGCCAAAGCTCTGGTTGCCGCGAATGTCGATGATAAAGGTCTCAAAATCGTTTAAGTGGCTTAAAAACTCGGAAACCCCCAATACGGTCCCATCCTCCGCGGTCCCCTCAATGTCAAAGGATTTCAGCTTCAGATAAGCGGTTTTCCCGTCCTCGGTCACACCGGTAAACACATTATCCTCTCTGAGTTTGGATTTGGTTTCAGGTTTTCGGCCGGCAGCAAGCAGTACCTCTTTAAACTCCTGGTTTTTCGCGGTCACCGCCGGATCACTCAAAACGGATTCATCCGGGTGATTGGGAAATTTGGGAATATCATCCAGGGCAAAGGGGGAAATAAGGGCTGTATTGCTGGACCGGTAGAGACTGGAGATCTCCTCGATGATGATATAAAAATCCAGGGGCTTTTTAACTTCATCCACCCGTTGGAACCAGCGCTCCCGATCGTAAATCGGATCGAGGTGCTTATTGCGCTGAAGAACCATAAAATCCGGTACATACCGCTCAAAAAAGGTGAGCAGGTAATTGATGTCAAGCTTCATTTGGTCCTTCGTCAGGTTATGAATACTGGGCAATCCGCTCAGATACATCTCGCCCTCCGCCCAGGCTGCTTCGTAGGCTGATACCCCTTCTTCCATCCCGGGTTTGGCGATCCACCGGTCATAATTGGTGCCTGTGGAAAAGCTGCAGCCGGTTATGGATAACGCCATCAGGATCAGGCTGGGAATTCCTTTGTGCTTTAATAAACGATGCTTCAAAATATAGCCTCCACAGATTTTCCGGTTTATTTCCTATGCTTTATCAGGCCGGTTAAAAAATGATCCGGAAGGTGCCTCCTGGATCACGGAGAATGCAAACTCCCTAAAATCCGTCCATCAGTTGGCTGCAGTGTCGGCTTCCGGTTCGGTTACAGTGTCGGCTTCCGGTTCAGTGGTGGTATCAGCTTCCGGTTCGGCGGTTGTATCAGTTGTTGTATCGGCTGTCGTATCAGACGGTGTCTCTATCACCGGAATGGTTTCAGCCGGTGATGGGACAGTGGCAGCTGCGCCCTGCTGCATGATTTCAGACGGGATCTCCACGGGACTGATACTGTTATAGCCGGAGAATTTGATCTCCCCCGTATCGGTGACTCCCGTCAGGGGATTGTTGAAGGAATATACGATGTTGGTGATCAACCCGGTGGATTTTTCGATCCTGGCCTCAAGATACAGAGTCCCTTGCCAGACATCCATTTCATTCCGGTCGTAACCCAGATATTTCATAACCTCCTTATTGAAAGCTTCCTCATTGCTGTTGACCCGTAAATACCACGTCGCTGCTTCGTTGATGGCGCTATGGGCTTTCAACAGCTTTTCCATTAACGCCGGGAAATCATACCTGGTTTCTTCTTTCAGGTTCCTGATTTCATAGAGGATGAACTGGCCCGAGGCATCTGTGGCGTAATGGTCTTTGGTTCGGTACCAAAGGGTTTTTTTCGTCTCCCCGCCGTAGGTTTCGGTGGCTTCTCCCTTTGATTCAGTGATATTCCCCATGGCATCGTAGATATTTTCCGATATCACACTGCCGCTTTTCGCCGGTTTATCGCTCTCGATGATCCAGTTAAAAGTATACTTGTCACTCGTCCGGTTGTTGATTGCCTTGCGATAGGCTTCCAAAGCCAGATTGGAGGCAGTGCCTCCTGATGCATTGGTTATTCCTCCGGGCATGGTCGCCATGGCTGGTCCCCCCGAAGCTGCGGCGGTGGTGTTAGCCCCCCCGGTCTGCCCCGGGACTGAATCAGCCGCCTTCAGATCGCTCAGGCAACCCGTGAGGATCACCATGCCGGTGGTCAGTACCGTTATGATCAGTCTGGTTCTTTTTATCATTTCAAACTCCCCGAAATCTCATTATTTGTCTCAGCCCGTATTATTTTACAGGGCTGTTTGCTGCCCCGGTATAATTCATAACCGGGGACTGTCCTGTCGTTCAATTCCATCCCGAGACTTGCCGCCTGATTTATTTACATCAACGTGTCCCCAATTTCTTACATCCGGATGGATTGCCTTCATAGGTTCATTGTAACCATTGACCGCAACTTTTCAAGGGTCACTGGTCTTTTTTCTTCCGCCTGGATTTAAAAATCACAGGGACCCGGCTGACCGGATCCCCATGATGGCTTCATTTTAAATTTTAACCGGTCTTTCAAGTTTTAACCGGTCTTTCAAGTTTTAACCGGTCATTTCAAATTCTGACCGTTCATTCCAGAATTTCCCTCCCCTTTTACTGCCCTTTCCCTGAATCAATCAAGCTGCTGACCCAGGGATTGCCCAGGTAATCCCCGGGGAGAGTTGAGGTCGTCCTGAGCTTCTTTGCGGATGGTTACCGACTTTAAACCACGTCGAACTGTGATCGATAGAGGTCCGCATAGAAGCCGCCCTTCCCCATCAGCTCGTCGTGGCTGCCCTGCTCCACGATGTCGCCATTGTTCAAAACCAGGATCAGATCGGCATCCACGATAGTGGACAGCCGATGGGCAATGATGAAGGAGGTCCGGCCTTCCATGGTATGTTCCATGGCTTGCGCAATAAGATGCTCGGTCCTGGTGTCCACGGAAGAGGTGGCTTCATCCAGGATCATGATTTTGGGATCGGAGAGGATGGAGCGGGCGATGGTCAGGAGCTGTTTTTGCCCCTGGCTGATATTGTTGGCCTCTTCATTGATCTCCATCTCATAACCCTTGGGCTGGGTCAAAATAAAATGATGGGCCCTGGCCGCCGTTGAAGCGGCGACGATCTCATCTTCGCTTTTCTCCAGATCACCATACTGGATGTTTTCCTTGATGGTCCCATTGAACAGCCAGGTATCCTGGAGCACCATGCCAAAGGCATTGCGCAGGGAGTCCCTGGTATATTCATTGATATTTACCCCATCCACTTCTATGGCTCCGGAATTCAGTTCATAGAATCTCATCAAAAGCTTCACCAGTGTGGTCTTGCCCGCACCGGTGGGTCCCACCAGGGCAACCCGCATGCCTGGCTGGATATCCGCTGAGAAGTCCTTGATGATGACCTTTTCCGGATCATAGCCGAAGCGGACATGCTTGAAGGTGACCCGGCCTTTGACAGTTTCAGGATCTAAGACCCTGGTCCCTTCCGTCACTTCTTCCGGCTCATCGAGGATCTCAAAAATTCTCTCCGCGCTGGCCATGGTAGTCTGCAGTGTACCGGAAATCTGGGCCACTTGGGCCATCGGTTGAGTAAAGCTTTTGATGTACTGGATAAAGGCGACGATATCTCCGACTTGGATGACTTTTCGTATGGCAAAGTAACCGCCCAGGATGGAGACAAACACATAGCCCAGATTGCCGATGAATCCCATGAGGGGCATCATAATGGAGGAGATGAACTGGGATTTCCAGGCTGTGGTATACAGTTTGTCGTTGATGGCTGTGAACTTTTCCCGTGATTCGGCTTCCCCGTTGAAGGCCTTGATGATGGAGAACCCGGAAAACGCTTCCTCCACATGGCTGTTTACCACGCCCACCAGCTTGGAATTCTCTTTAAAGTACTTTTGCGATCGGGAAACCACAAAAAGGACGATGCCCATGGAGATGGGGAGGATGGCCAACGCCGCCAGGGTCATTTGGGGGGAGATGGAAAGCATCATGATCAATACGCCGATGATGGTGGCTACGGAGGATATGATCTGGGACAAGGACTGGTTCAGGGTCGTTGTAACTCCGTCCACATCGTTGACTACCCTGGATAATATTTCACCGTGGGTCTTGGTATCATAGAATTTCAAGGGCAGCCGGTTGATTTTTTCAGACAGGTCCGACCTCAGTTTAAAGGCCATCTTCTGGGCCACTCTGGTTACCAGGAGGCCCTGGGCATACATGAGGATTGAGCTGACGGCGTAAAGTCCAGTGAGAAACAGCAGCATGTTTTTAATGCCCTCAAAATCAAAGGCATTGGCTTTACCGGAGACTTTTCCCAGAAGCCCTTCAAATATTTTGGTGACTGCCTGTCCCATGATCTTCGGTCCAAAAATCGAAAATACCACGGAGGCAATGGACAGGATGATCACAAGGATCAGCGCGGGAATGGAGGCTTTCAGGTAACTTATCAGCTTATTGAAGGTCCCTTTAAAGTCCTTGGGTTTCTCCACCATGCCCATGTGCGGTCCGCCGCCGCCCCGCCTGCCTGGTCCGCCCCCGGCAGCATTCCCTGGTTGGTTATTGACTGTGGATGATGATTTATTATTTCGTTCCATTTAGGCTCCCTCCTGTCTGATCTGTGAGGAAGCGATCTTCTCATAGATGTCTGATGTTTTCATCAGCTCCGCATGGGTTCCCACTGCCGCTATCCGCCCTTCATCCATCACGACGATTTTATCGGCGTTGATGATCGTTCCGATCCGCTGGGCCACGATCAGGATGGTGGCACCCCGGTACTCACTGGCTAACGCCCGTCTCAACTCAAGATCGGTTTTAAAATCCAGGGCGGAGAAGGAATCATCAAAAATCAGGATCTCCGGTTTGCCGGCGATGGCTCTAGCGATGGACAGCCTTTGCTTTTGGCCGCCGGAAACGTTGGTGCCGCCCTGGACCACTTCATAATCGAAGCCTTCAGCAGCTTTTTCGATGAATTCCGACGCCTGGGCAATCGCCGCCGCTTTCTCCATATCTTCCAGGGTGATGTCTTTATTCTTGCCGATGGCCAAATTGGTAGCGATGGTTCCGCTGAAGAGATTGGCTTTTTGGGGCACAAATCCGATGTGCCGTCTCAGATCCTGTAAGGGAACGTCCCGGATGTCCACCCCGTCAATGGTGATCTCCCCTTCCGTCACGTCATAAAATCTGGGGATCAGGTTGATCAGGGTGCTTTTGCCCGAACCGGTGGAACCGATAAAAGCAGTTGTTTCACCGGGATTAATGGTCAGATCGATCCCCTCCAATACATTGGCAGGGGCATCATGGAACCGAAAGGCCACATTTTTGAATTGGAGGCGGCCCTGAATTTTTTCCGGCAGCCTGACGGTTTCCGCCTTATCGCCGATGGACGGCTCGGTATTTAACACTTCGCTCACCCGGGTTATGGAAATCAAGGCCCGGGGCAGCATGATGGAAACCATGGTGATCATCAGAAATGACATGAGGATCTGCATGGTATACTGCATAAAGGCCATCATATTGCCGACCTGGATGGTTCCCAGATCGATTTGTCCGGCACCGACCCAGATGATCAAAATCGTTATCCCGTTCATTAAAAACATGAGGACAGGGCTTAAGGTGATCATGATGTTAGCGATCTTCTGATTGGTCTCGGTCAGGTTGCGGTTGGCTTTTTCAAACCGCTTCTCTTCGTGGCCGCCGGTGACAAAGGCCCGAATGACGAGAATGCCGTTTAAGATCTCCCTGGTAATAAGGGACAGCTGATCCACCATCTTCTGGATCTTTTTAAATTGCGGCATGGCAAAATAAAAGACAATGCCGATAAAGATCAATATGCCGACCACTGCCAAAGCAATGATCCAGGCCATTGAAACATTGGTCCGGAGGGCTTTGATCACGCCCCCCACACCCATGATGGGCGCATAAAAGATGACCCGCAGGAGCATGACCATCATATTTTGGACCTGCTGGATATCATTGTTGCTCCGGGTGATCAAGGATGCGGTGGAGAATTTATCGAACTCCAGGGAGGAAAAATCCATGACTTTGTGAAAGAAGCGGTTGCGCAAATTCATTCCCAGATCCGCCGAGACCCGCGATGCGGTGAATCCAACCAAAATCGAGGCGGCCAAAGCCAGTAAAGCAACTCCGATCATGATTATACCGGTGTTTAATATATAGGCATTCTGAATCTTGGCGGAGTCGATGCCAATGGTTGCATACTCCTGGGCCAGGAGACTCGTGGCTCCCTGGGTCACCATGGATTCCGGCAGCTTGGCATAGACTTCGTCCATGGTTTTCAAAAATGCGGTTTTGGCTTCCGCCGGCATGGTCTTCAGCATCAGGAAGGCCTGGTCGCCCTTGGGCAGTTCCGGTATATTGCCCATGTCGATGGTTCCCTGAACCCCCTCGGGGCGCCCTTTATCGAGAAATGTCACCGTCATGAGGGATTTTGCCATCAAGGCGGTCAGCGCTCCATCGGTTTTCAATGACTCATCCGTCAAATACATGACCGGCTCCCCCGTTAATCCGGCAAACCCATTGCGCTGTTTGATTTCGTCGACTTTCGCACTGTCGGCCAGTGCATAAACTGAATTGAGGCGGTCCCGGTCCGCCGCATTTACCACAAGCCCCATCCGGTCAAAGGTCTTCTGGCTCAAGACCTCCGGAGGGGCCGCTTCGATGCCGTTTTGCTGGATCCCCACATTGACGATCCTGGCCATATAATCCGGCAGAGACAGTTCTGAAAATGCCTGTAAAAACAGAGCGCCGATAATGATCAGGACGGCAAACTTGTATTTCTTTAATTCTTTGATCAGTAGTATCATAATAATTTTCCTGTTCCTTTCTTATTGACATAAATAATAGTACAAGTATAATAATTATAAGTCAATAACTATTATGTTAATTATATGTATCCATTGGCCCTAAATTATTTTAAATTTCGGCCAAACAAATTACTTAAAAAATCGGCTAAAAATCAGCGAAATATCAACCCGGATCGTCACCATAACCAATCAACCCAAATCAATCCTACAATTTACTGAGGTGGCTGATAATCCATATGGTCAGGCAAACGGTATAACAACCACGGGGGAAACATATGAAACAACAACTTTCGGTTATACCAACAACACTCTTTGATATCATGATGATCCTGCACAAAAAAATCTTCAATCCGGCAGCCCTTGCCAGGGACACCAAAATATCTCCCGCGCAGTTTTCAATCATGTTCTATCTGTTGAAAACCAGCAACCCATCCGTTACGGAAATCGCTCAAAAACTCCACATTTCAAAACCCAATATGACGCCCCTGCTGGATTCCCTCATCGAACTGGGATACATCACCAGGGCAAGGGATTTGAAAGATCGACGGATCCTTCGAGTCAATTTGACGGAGGAGGGCAAAAAGTTCTATGATCAAATCCGGGAATTCAATGCCCAAACTTTAGAGAAGGGACTGGCTGCTTTAAGCGAAGCTGAAATCAGTGAAATGGCCCTCCATGCCGAAAGATTGCTGGAGCTTTTGAAAAAGACCCCCGGCTACAAAGAAACTCTGGAAATCGAGGACCACTGCAAATGAGTATGAAATCCATTCTGCTGCTCTGGCTGCTGCAGTTGACTGTTTTCGCCCTGTTGAAAACTTATACCGTAGTGCCCATTGAAATGCTCTATATTGTGATTGGCGCTGTTTATATGATTTGGTTCATCTCCTCAGAAGGCGGCATTTTTAACCGTCTGAAGCCGCCGCCCCGCAGTAAACCCGGTGAGGGTACCCTGCCGCCCAAGGATGCACCCGGGATGGACTCGGATTACTCCCTGTTCTATAAAAAACTGGCAGTGGGGATCCCCTTTGTGCTCCTGCCATTCCTTTGGAACACAGTATTTTGATCCCCCAGCCATAGGCAGACCCAGTCTGTCGTGGCCTGCCCGGTCTGCCATCGCCTGATCGAAGCCGCATCGGATGCCCAGGCTCCAAACCTTATTTATCTGTATAAAATTCAGAGCCCAGGCAAATGACAAAATCTGTCATTTGCCTGGGCTCTGCTTGATTCCTTGAGGCTTTCACTCATGGTTTTATTCCCGGCTTGTTTTCGTGGCTGTTATTCATGATGTTTATTCGTGGTTTAGAATTTGCCTGGGGATCCTAAGCGCAACGTCTTATTCTGCTCAAAGGCTGGTGTCTGAATAGTAGGCCATGGCCTCCGACATCAGCTTGGCGGTGCCCTCGCCGAATTTATCCAGGGTCTCTGTGAACCTGCCATCCTCCAGGTACATGAGTCCCAGTCCTTTAAATACGTCCTTGTTGTAAAAACTGCCGATGTTGCTATTTAAGAACTCATGGAACCGTTTGGTCAACGCTTGGACTTCAGCGGACTGAGGATCATTGCCTGCCAGTTTGGCAAAGCCGGTGAAGATGGCCGTCATTTCATCGGACATGGCTGTCTTTTCCATATCAGATTTGCTGTGGATCAGTTCCTTGGATCTGTCCACCTTATCCCCCCACTTTTGTCTTGCCTCGGCCTCATAGGGGTTATTGTCAAAATTCAGGCCCTTGAATTTCTCTTCGTTTTTAATTTTCAGGCTCGGTTTGCCTTGGTCTTGGTCCTTGTCTTTCTGTTTGTCTTTTTGATCCCTATTTTTCATTCTTTCACCTTCCATCTGGGATGCAGTATTTTCAATGGAAGCATCCAATATTCCCAACACCGCTGTCAAGTCCCCGATATACCTGGTCAGCATGGCTTTTTGAAAAATCAGCGCTTCCTGCCTGGAATAAGCATCAGACTGCATGAGCCTTGTGATATCCTTCAGCTTGAAATTGAGTTTTCTGAAGAACAGGATCTCCTGCAGCCGATCCATGTCTTCTTCCGTATATTCCCGATAATTATTGTCTGTCTTATCCGGTGTCAATAGTCCGATTTTATCATAAAACTGCAGAGTCCTGACACTGACGCCGGAGATCCTGCTAAGTTCTTTTACTCTCATGGCAGCCTCCGTAACTATAGATTACACTATTACGTTACGTAATAGTCAACAATTTTTAGTTGCGCCAAATATGACGCCAAAAACGACACCTTTGCAGGTGCCGTCCTTGGGTTTGATGATCCGGCTGGATCATCAGATTTTTAATTCAGTGAATTGTATAATGGATTAATCCAATTCATGGATGAAGAGTCCTGACCTTAATTTAGGCTCGAACCAGGTTGATTTAGGCGGCATTACTCTGCCTGAATCAGCGATCTTCATCAAGTCCTCAATGGCGGTGGGATAAAGTGCCAGGGCTGCAACGAATTCACCACTGGCTACTCTTCTTTCCAGTTCGCCAAGGCCTCTGATGCCGCCGACAAAATCGATCCGCTCGGAGGTTCTCTGATCCTCGATCCCTAAGATCGGTTTGATCAGATTTTCCGTTAAGACGGTAACATCCAGTCCCTTCAAGGTATCCTGGTCATCCAAGATTTCCGGTTTGGCGGTCAGTTTGTACCATCTGCCCGGAAGATAGAGTCCGAAGGTGTGCTTCTTCTCAGGTTTGTACTGGCCTTCGCCCTTGTAGTCTTCAACCACAAATTTTTCCTTGACCTTGTTCAGGAATTCTTCTTCCGTCATCCCGTTAAGGTCCTTGAAAATCCGGTTGTAATCCATGATCTTGAGCTGGTTTGATGGGAATATGACTGAGAGGAAGCTGTTGAATTCCTCGTCTCCGGTGTAGCTGCCCTTTTCTTTTCTTCTCTTGATTCCAACCTTAACGGCTGATGCTGATCTGTGGTGTCCATCAGCAATGTATAAGGCAGGAATGGCTTTAAAAGCATCTTCGATCTGCTTAACGAGGTCATCATTATCGATGACCCAGACTGTATGGGTGACATCGTCTTCGGTGGTAAAGTCATACTCTGGTGCATGGCTGGCAACCCAGTCATTGACGATTCCGGAGATCGTCTGATCCTCGGGATAAGTTAAAAAGATTGGGCCGGTATTAGCGTTACAAACATCAACATGCTTGATCCGGTCAATTTCCTTGGCTTCTCTCGTAAACTCATGCTTCTTGATGGTATCTTCAATGTAATCATCGATGGATGCTACTGCAACCAGTCCGGTTTGGACCACTTCACCCATGATCTGCCGGTAGATGTAAAACTTTGGTTTTTCATCCCTGATGAAGGTTCCTTCTGCAAGGAATTTTTTGATATTGTCTCTGGCTGTCTCATAAACGATGTCAGCATAATGATCCACATCTTTGGGCAGATCGATTTCCGCTTTGTCGATGTGAAGGAATGAATAAGGATTGTCCTTAACCATTTCTCTGGCTTCGTCTGAATCCATGACGTCATAGGGAAGTGCTGCAACTTGGCTGGCACGTTCCTTGGAAGGCCTGACGGCCTTAAAAGCTTTAACTTTCATCTATACCTCACCTACTCCTTATGCAAAGAATTTTTCGATGATCTGAACGATTTCTCCGCCGATTCTGGTCTGAGCTTCACTCGTGGCAGCTCCGATATGGGGAGTCATGCTGATCTTGGGATGATGCAGGACTCTTTCGTTCTTGGTGGGTTCTTCTTTGAAGACATCCAGTGCTGCCGCTGCCACCTTGCCGGAATCCAGAGCATCACACAAAGCAGTTTCATCGATCAGGCCGCCTCTGGCAGTATTGACCAGGAAAACGCCATCTTTCATTTTTTCGATTTCTTCTTTGCCGATCAGATAGTCTTTACCTGCTTGTTTCGGAATATGCAAGGATATGAAATCAGAAGTCTTGTAAAGGGTGTCCATATCGACAAATGTGTAATTCGGAAACGCTGGGTCTGCTCCGGATCTCTTGTTGTAGATGATCGTCATGCCCAGTGCTTCAGCTCTTTTAGCAGTTTCCTGGGCAATTCTGCCCAGACCGATCAAGCCTAATGTCTTTCCGCCAAGCTCGATGCCTTCATAGTGCTTCTTGTTCCATTCACCGACTCTCATGGTGTGGTTGGCGATGCCGATGTGTCTCGCTATGGAGAACATGTGGCCGATGGCTAGTTCGGCAACGGATGCCGATGAAGCTGCCGGAGTATTTCTAACGGCGATGCCGTTGGCTTCCGCATGGGCTTTATCGATATTGTCGATGCCGACGCCGCCTCTGATAACCAGTTTGAACCTGCCGGTTTCTTTTGAGGCATCAATGATGTCTGCCTTGATCTTGGTGGCTGACCGGATGATCAGCACATCATATTCATTGACCGCTTTTTTCAAGGCTTCGGGCTCATAGAACTGGATATCCACCTGATGACCCATTGATCTCAATTTATCAGCTGCGCTGCTTTCTATTCCATCTGTAGCAAGTATTTTTAACATCTCTACCTCCGAGGTTTCGTTACATTTTTATCTTTTTTGATCTGTAGGGATTTTCGGAAACTACACGCTTTTCAGGCTATGCCGGATTCTCTGCCATGAACTTCTTCATGAAATCGACTAAATACTGAACGCCTTCCAATGACATTGCATTGTAGATGGATGCTCTGATTCCGCCGGCTGATCTGTGTCCCTTAAGGTTGGACATGCCTGCCGCTGCTGATTCTTTAACGAACTTAGCTTCCAGATCTTCATTGGGGAGTCTGAACACAACGTTCATCATTGATCTTGAATCCAATGCCAGAGGATTCTTATAGTAGCCGTTGGAGTTGTCGATCATATCGTATAACAGGGCGCTCTTTTCCTTGTTATGTTTCTCCATGCCGACCAAACCGCCCTGCTTCTCGACCCAGTCGAGCATTAAGCCGAGAACGTAGATCTGGTAAGTGGGAGGGGTGTTGTACATTGAATCATTTTCAGCCATCAGCTTGTAGCTGAGCATCTCAGGAGTTCCTGGAAGGGTATCGCCCAACAGGTCGTCTCTGATGATGACAACGGTGAGTCCTGCAGGTGCCATGTTCTTCTGGGCGCCGGCATAGATCAGGCCATACTTTGAAACATCCACCGGCTCTGAGAGGATGCAGGATGACATGTCGGATACCAGTGGAACATTCTTGGTGTCAGGAACGTAGGACCACTTGGAACCGAATATGGTGTTGTTCTCACAGATGTGGACAAAATCGGCATTCTCAGTTAATTTGAGCTCTTCCTGCTTTGGTATTCTGGTGAAGCCTTCAGCTTTGCCAGTCCATGCCAAATTGATTTTTCCGTATTTCTGAGCTTCTTTATAAGCCTTGCCGGAGAAGCTTCCGGTAACAACATAATCTGCCACACCGCTCTTGACTAGAAGGTTCATGGGAACCATGGAAAACTGTAAGGTTGCTCCGCCCTGTAGGAAAAGCACCTTGTAGTTATCAGGGATGCCCATTATTTTTCTTAATTTCGCCTCAGTGTCCTTGATGATCTTGTCATAGACCTTGGAACGATGGCTCATTTCCATGACACCCATTCCTGATCCCTTGTAGTTCGACATTTCCTTGGCTGCAGTTTCCAATACTTCTTCCGGTAATACTGACGGTCCGGCTGAGAAATTGTAGATCCTCTTGTTTTCCATTAATAATCCTCCTATGTTTTCCTTTTCGAAAAAATAACTTGATTTTGTGCAACAATTTTTTGTCATTACTCTCATTATATATCAAGACGGAAAATATTTTCACCCTAAAATCCTTAATTCTTATTTTAATATTTAAATTAACAAGTATTTATAGAAATCATACCTGTTCAGAGCCCTGCCATTGGGGTGATTTCAAGCCCGGGCGGAGTTTGGCACAGGCATATCAGCCTCTTGTCGAAACCATGGGCTGGTTATTTCCCGTCATGTTGGACTGGACCGAAGCACCCCCGTTGCACCGGGGTTCTAAAACTCAATGGCTGGATTTGCCTTATTTACGATAAATGTTTTACAATCACCGCCAAACCGGTTCAAAACCAGATCCCGGATCTTATCCATGGCATGGGCGAGGCTGTCGGATCCTTTGAAACCGGCAATTTGAAAGAAAACATCCACCGTCTCCGGAGTTACTTTACCATATTCGGACTGGCGCCAAACCCACTTTCTGGTTTGCACCTCATCTCCGGCGGTAAAGACCAATTCCCCGGGAAGGACCTCCTCCCACTGGGTCTCCCCAAAGGGCAGGAATTTATCCCCGGCCTTGC
>CAZOTM010000022.1:0-15552 GCA_964582675.1 uncultured Clostridiaceae bacterium | reverse complement strand
AACAGAGAATGCTGTCAGAGTACCACGACTCTGATAAGTACAATATACAAGGAGTTATCATGAAAAAAAATTCAAGATACACAGTTGGGTTCCTTTTTCCGATGGTGCTCATCATGGTTTCACTGGTGCTTATCCCCATCGTGAAAACTTTCTTTTACAGTCTCCAGAAGTATAAGCTGACAGAGCCGCAAAATACCCGGTACATCGGATTGGATAATTACATCGAAATCCTCAAAGGAAGCCCATTTTGGTATTCGGTGGGAAATACCGCATTGATAATCGTAGTGGTTATCCTGGCGGGGCTTGTCTTGAGCATTGGGGTAGCCTTGATTTTGAACCGGGACACAAGGATCAGTGGATTTCTCACTGCTGTGGCGATCATCCCCTGGGCCCTGCCGCCTGTCGTTAATGGGATGATTTGGAAATTTATCTTCCATCCGGATCATGGCCTCATGAACCGGATGCTGCTGCTGACAGGAGTTGTGGAAGAACCGGTCAAATGGCTCAACTCAAGGGTCGGATCCCTGATCATCGTCGGACTGATCGTTGCCTGGCGAGTGATCCCGTTTTGTGCCATCGTATTCCTGGCGAATATGCAGGCGATTTCCAAGGAGATTTTCGAGGCTGCAAAGGTCGATGGGGCAGGCGAGCTGAGTACCTTCACACAAATCACAATGCCCCTGCTCCTGCCCTCTGTGGCAATCGTTTTGACCAATCTCACCATGCAGGCGATCAATGTCTTCGATGAAGTCATTGCTCTGGTAGGCTACCGGAGCGCTGGCCAGCCGCTGCTTATTTATAATTATACCGAGACCTTCTCTTTCCTGAATTTCGGATATGGCAGTGCCATAACCTACATTATTATGTTGGGTTCCGGTGTTTTTGGATACCTTTATATCAGGAGTCTTAAGGGCAGGAGGGATCCAGCTTGAAAAAAAAGATCAGCAATGGACTTTATTGTCTGGCAGTGATAGTGTTTTTAATAGGAACCCTTGGCCCGATCATTTGGTGTCTGATTATCAGCTTAAGCCCGGAAACTGAAATGTTTGGCAGGGAGATCAGGTTGCTGCCTCAAAATCCAACCATTGCAAATTATGCTAAGCTGTTGGATCTTGGTTCACGCCAAAGTCAGTCGGTCTTAAGGGGGATGGGGAATTCCATGAAGGCGGTGGCTGCGACATTAGCCTTGGGACTGCCCGTATCCCTGATCACGGCGTTTGCCCTTTCACGGCTGGAGTTCAGATTTAAATCGCTTATTCGGACAAGTCTTTTGGTAACCATCGTCATTCCGGTATTCACAACCATCATACCCTTGTACTCCATGTTTGCGTCTTTCCGGATATTGGACAACATTTTCTGGCTTTCAGCGGTTTATGTATCATCATTCCTGCCAATGATGACCTGGATCCTCTCCAACTATATGGAAGCAATCCCCAGGGAATTGGATGAATCAGCCTGTCTTGACGGCTGCGGGCCAATTGGAGTATTCATCAGAATCATCTTGCCGAACTGCATACCGATTGTGCTGGCGGTGGTGCTCATGATGTTCCTCATGACTTGGAGCCAATACCAGATCCCCTTGATCCTGGCTTCATCGATTGAGACGAAACCATTGAGTATGATCGTTGCCGAATTTACTTCAAAGGATATGGTCCAGTACGGGATTACTGCGGCAGCAGGGATCCTGGCGATTTTCCCGCCCCTGATTGTGGCGCTGGCATTCAGGCAGTCCCTGTTGCTGGGCATGACCCAGGGTGCAGTAAAAGGCTAGATGAAATGAAACTAAAAATACGAGGAGACAAATATGGCAAATATCAAGTTCAACAAGATAGGTAAGGTTTACGGAGGCGGGGTTCGGGCAGTTACAGATTTCGACCTGGAGATCAACCATGAAGAATTTATCGTCATCGTGGGACCGTCCGGCTGCGGCAAGTCCACCGTGCTGCGGATGATCGCCGGATTGGAGGACATTACCGAAGGTGAACTTCTCATCGACGGGAAAATCGTCAACGATATGGAACCCAAAGATCGAGATATCGCCATGGTATTCCAAAACTATGCACTATATCCCCATATGAGCGTTTACGAAAACATGGCTTTCGGACTGAAAATGAGGAAAACCGAAAAATCAGAAGTCGATGAACGGGTGAAGGGGGCGGCTGCCATCCTGGGAATCGAGGAACTTTTGGGCAGGAAGCCCAAAGCTCTCTCAGGGGGGCAGCGTCAGCGGGTGGCACTAGGCAGAGCCATTGTTCGAAGCCCCAAAGTGTTTTTAATGGACGAACCTCTTTCCAACCTTGACGCCAAGCTGCGAGTACAGACCAGGGCTGAAATCGTCAAACTCCACAAACGATTGGGGACAACGTTTATTTATGTTACTCATGATCAAACCGAGGCCATGACCATGGGTGACCGGATCGTTGTCATGAAGGACGGATTCATTCAGCAATACGACTCCCCCAAAAATCTCTACGAACGGCCGATTAATCGATTTGTAGCCAGTTTTATCGGCAGTCCCCAGATGAATTTTGGAGAAATGCAGGCAGTTGATACCAATGGGGAGGTCAGACTGGATTTTCAAGGTATTAATACTTCAATTCCAGTGGCCGTGGGCACGCTGCTCCGGCAGAGCGGCTATGTTGGAAAATCAATGATCCTGGGCATACGGCCTGAGGATGTCCATCTGGCCGGTGATGAAGCCAAAGGTGTTTTCACCGGTCTGGTGGACGCTGTGGAAGATATGGGCAGTGATAAATATCTGTTCATTAAGTCAGGCTTCGGCGCAATTACCCTGCGAACGGGCAGAGATATTGAAAGGCGAGTGGGGGAAGAAGTCAAATTCAGGTTCAGCGGCGAAAAACTCCACCTATTCGATGGGGAGACGGGACTAAGAATCCAGGAAAAACACCAAAAATCTGAAAGGAGCTAGGGATGGACACACCCAAGAAAGTAGTCAACTCCTTGGACGGAGGAAACCGATGGGAGAATCCTGGTTTCCAAATTGAGATGAGTCTTCTTGACTCCTCGGCCAAGCATATTATTGGCCGTGAATATGAAATGAAAAATATGCTCTGGAACCTGGAAGTTATCAAAGGGGAAGAGTTTGCCTTCCAGATCATGCTGAAGGGAAATGCACCGTATTTCGCGCTTCTGGATCGGACTAAGGACCTCCATTGGACCGGTCTGGGTGACCGGGTCCGGGTTGAAATGGCGGGAGACCCGGGCTTTTTCAAAATGTACTTCTTGGGTTATGTGTTGGATGACAGCGGAAATCTTATCGCTGACCCCATTTTAAACGGCAGATCCCAGCACGTCCCGGGGGGGAATCAGGTGATCTGGGTTAGCGGCAGAATCCCTGACGAATACCAGGGGGCTGCCATCAAACTTCATTTTAAAGTAGGACACGCTGCTGGCTACGAAAAAGAAAAAATCATTGCAGAGACATCTCTGGATATCGACATCATTGATTATGCCGCCAAATCCGTCAAGGACGGGGAATTTTATCTGGACCTCTGGCAGCACTTCTCAGCCTGGGCAAGAGCCTATGAGGTGGACTATTACTCTGAGGCGCATTTTCAAATCATCGACCACTATATGGAGGCACTTTCCAACATTGGCCAGCGGGTGATCGACCTGATCGTTACGGACTACCCCTGGGCCGGCCAGCGCTGCTATCAGGTGGAAGCCAATCCCTCAAGCCTTTACGAATACAACATCGTCCGGGTTTATAAAAACCGGGAGGGGGAGCTGCGATGCGATTTCTCAGCCATGGATCGACTATTGGATATCTGTATGCGCCATGGGATCAGTGAAGAGATCAACCTGTTTGGGATGCTTGGCAACTGGGATGCATACTCGTTTGGCAATCCAGTGCAAGACTACAGTGATCCCATGCGGATCAGCTTCTATGACGAAGCCGTTGGCGGGTGCGACTATATTCGAACGAGAGAAGAGCTTGGAGTCTACTTCGCCCAGGTCCTGGGCCACTTGGTGGACCTGGGCCTTTGGGAAAAGGTCAAGGTCATCAGCGATGAGCCCGACAATGTTGAGTTGTTTAAAGGCTGTATGGCCTTCATTCAGTCCACCATCCCCGGGAAAACGGTCCAATTCAAATCCGCCATCCACGATCAGACATTTTACGAGTCTTTTGGGGACAACATCCAAAGCCTTTCCCTGAACACCTGTGAAGCCATCAGGAATATCGATGGTCTGGGGGACATGAAGGCGGCAATTGAAAGCAAGGGAGGCCGGTTTACCTGGTACTCCTGCTGCTTTCCCGATCAATTGAATATTTTCATTAAATCGCCCCTCATTGACAGCCGGCTCATCGGCTGGTACACCTATTATTGGGATTTCCACGGGTTTCTGCGCTGGGCTTATGCCATTTGGCCATCTGATCCCATGAAGGATATTCGGTATAAGTATCCCCGGTGGAGTGCCGGCGACATGTTCTTTGTCTATCCGGGGAAAGATATGCGGCCCATGAGTTCCATCCGGGAGAAGAATATGCTCTTCGGGATTCAGGATTTCGACATTTTCAAGGCCCTGGAGAAAGCCGGGGTGGACGGAGAAATCCTTCGAGGAACCATGGCAAAGCTCCTGGGCCATAAAAATGATATGAAGGCGTTGGCAGACAGGACCATCCGTTTGGACTATTCCATGGACTTAAGTGTCTACATGAAGCTGAGAAACACTTTGATCAAACAATATTTGGTGAAAAGTCCCCACTAGCTGCGGACATCAGGAGGTGAAGTGGTATGGCTATTTTTGAAAGGATCGCTGACTGCATTGTGAATATGGATGAAGACAGCATCGGCAAGCTCATGAAGGAAGCAGTGGAAACAGAAGGTCTTGATATGAAGAGGCTTTTCACCGAAGGCCTGGATGCGGGGCTGATACAGGCCATCGAGCAATATGACCGGCACATTTACGATATCCCCGAACTGATCGTCTGTGCCGATACAATGAATAAAGGGATTGCAGTCCTAAGACAGCTGGGAATCCATGAAGACAAAGACAAAGGCAGGATCCTCCTGGCGGTTGTTGCCGGGGATACCCATGAGATCGGTAAAAACATCGTCAAGATCATGCTGGAGGCGGCTGGTTATGATGTGCTGGACTTCGGGGTGAACCGAACCGTCGATGACATCATTGAAGCTGCCCGGGAAAACCATTGCCAGATCATCGCTTTGTCCTCAATGATGACCACTACCAGGGGGGGGATGAAACAGCTGATCGACCGGATAAGCAGCATGAGATTGGAAGAAAAGCCCCTGGTCATTGTGGGGGGAGGCAGCGTGACCCAAAACTATGCCTTGGAGATCGGTTCGGACGGGTATGCATCCAATGCTCCAAACGCTGTCAAGCTGGTAAGACAATTGCTCGGAGGTGATTCTCAATGACACTGCTGGAATATATCAATAGTCAGCCACGGGGATTTTTTCTGCCGGATATGGGCACCAACGGCCTGTTTTTGACCGGCTATACAGCCTATGAGGTATATACGGATCCGGACAAGCAGCTGGAAGTGGCTCAAAAGATGAACGAAGTGTTTGAAACGGACTTTTGTTACTCCCTTTGTGACGGGGCGATTTTCTGTGAAACCCTGGGACTGGAGCTGCTCAAGCCGGATTATGACTTCCCCAGCGTGCTGAGCCATCCCATCAAGAACCTGGAAACGTTGTCCCAGTACGATGTTCCGGACCCCTATCGCTCGGGCAGGATGCCAACCAACCTGAAAAGTTTGGAAAAGATTGCCAAAGCCATAAATAAGCCGTTATTCGTATCGATCCAGGGGCCGTTTACTCTGGCTATCCAGCTGGCAGGAGCGACCCATCTGTTGCGGTCCATCATCAAAGATCCGGAGTATGTGGACCAACTCCTCAAGTTCACTACGGAAACCGTCAAACGCTACGCCGTGGCAGTGAACAAAGCGGGGGCGGCGTATATATCCATCGCTGAACCGGCGACTGTGACTTTGGGCCATGAACGTTTTAAAAAGCTGGTGGTAGGGAATTTAAATCAGATTTACGACAGCCTGGAATGCTGGAAGGCCCTGCACATTTGCGGTAACACGACTGAATTCCTGGATCTCATGCTGCAGTGCCATACCGATGCCCTGAGTTTGGATCAGATCATGGATTATGAGGAAGTTATGAAACGAATCCCTTCCCATATTGTTCTCCTGGGCAATCTTGACCCACTGGAGCTCCTTTATCATTTAAAGCCAGATCAAATCGCCGGGGAAACCAGGAATCTCTTGGCTAAAATGAAAAAGTACGACAATTACCTTTGCGCCTTCGGCTGCAACTGCCTGAATGACACACCCGTCGAAAATCTCCAAACCGCCATCCGGACGGGCCGTATGAAGGACTCGGAACTTGCAAGAATTTCGGAAGAGGGTTGGTAAAATGAAGGTCAGCTTTGACGACCTCGTTCTGGATCGGGGCAAAGTCCTGAGGTTCCTGGGATACGCCAGTAAGCCGGTCCCCCCATTAATCAGCCGAAAAATTGATGAGGAGCTCTCCTTAGCCGGCGAGTTGCTCCAACCGGCCGCCTTCTATAAGAACCTCCAAATCGAGGCCATTGCAGGGGATAGGGTGATCTTGGAGGGCGGTGTGGAGTTTAACAGCCGCTATGCGGCGGAAGGGCTTAAAGACTGTACCAAAGCCTGTCTGGCAATCTACACGGTGGGTGGTTTCATCGAGACCCGTATCCAGGAGTATTCAAATGGAAATGAAATGATCCGGGGGATGATCCTGGATAAAATCGGTGTGGTTGCCCTGGATGATTTGAACCGCCAGCTTCGGGAAGTTGTGGCCTCTGCATCGGGAGGCTGCATGGTATCGTGCCAGCTGTTTCCTTCCCAGAAGGATTTTAGTGTTTCCAGCCAGAAAACAATCCATGATCTTTTCACAGGCGAGAACAACGCCATTGCAATCAGCGAATATTTCCAGCTCCAGCCCGTGAAATCGGCAGCAGTCGTCATGGGACTGGGCAAAACGGAAGAGAGCCTGACAATGTGCGAAAACTGTGATAAACCTTGCTCCCAGCGCATGGTAAACAACCCATGCAGCTAGCGTACAAACAGGCGAGACGGAACAATAATCCGGGTTTGGCTGCAGGCCCTCAGGGTTAGGGAGCAATATCACCACAAGCAGGATACGTGATGACGTTCTAAAAATAGCCGGGTATTATTGGACAATCCAAGAGAAACCTACAGTGAGCCATGCGTTCAATGGGGAAACAACATCTCAAAAATAACAAATATATCAAACATATTATGATTCATTTCAAATTGGACAACTTGACCCGGAATTTTAAATGAAATATAATAAAACAAGAAAATTAATAATGAATGAGATATTATTGGAGGCAACGAATGAAAATGAAAAAAATTTCTCTCGCAATCCTGACCATGATGACCCTTGGTTCATCAATTTTGGCCGGTTGCAGCAGTACAGCGACAACTCAGCCGGCAGCCACACAACCAGCGTCGAGTTCCACCACCACCGCCAACGCTACCAATGCGCCAACCACTGCCAATGCAACGACTGCAGAAAAGACCGTCATAAAAATCTTCATCCCCGGCTATGAAGATGAGCTCTGGAAAGGCCTTTATGACGGAGGTATCAAGGATTTTGAAGCCAAGAATGCCAATGTGGATGTGGAAGTCATTCCAGCCGGCTGGGATGAAGCCAACACAAAAATTGTTTCTCTGATCCAGGCCAACGAAGCACCGGATGTTATGATCACTGGGTCAAGATCACTTCGGCAGTTCGCCGAAATGGGCGCCATCGAAAAGCTGGACAGCTACATGACGGACGCATTCAAAGCGGAACGGGTTGCTAACGTACTCCAGACTGCCAATATCAACGGCACACAGTATGGAATCCCATTGGCCTTCTCATCCAGAGCGCTCTATTATCGGACAGACCTGATGGATAAAGCACCCACCACTTGGGATGAACTCCTGGCAACTGCGGAGAAGATTAAATCTGAAAACCCGTCGGTTTTCGGCTTTGCCATCCCAACCGATATCACCTCCGGAACCGATGAAATCTTTAATTTTATCTATCAGAATGGCGGATCCGCCACAGACCAAGCGGGGAAAATCAAGCTGGCAACTGAGGCAAACATCAAAACCCTGGAATTTTTAAAGACCTTCAACGATAAGGGGCTCATTCCGGACCCAGTCGCCATGACCAGATCCAAACAGGCGCCACTGTTCCAAAATGGTGAATTGGCCATGTTTATTTCCGGTCCCTGGGAGAAGAAGACTCTGGATTCCAGCATCGATAAATATCCCTACGGTGTTGCCCTGCTTCCAGCGGGAGCTAAAATGGGAGAAACCCTTGTAACAGACTCATTCTCAATCTCCTCACAGAGCAAACATAAAGACTTAGCTTTCAAATTGATTCAGCACATGGGCCAGTTTGAGTTCCAGAACAATTACGATGCCACCATTGGTTTTTTCCCCATCCTGAAAGCCGAGGAAACGGAAGCTCGTTACAATGATGAATTCCTGAAGCCGTTCAAGGAAATGATCACTCATGGAGTGGCTGAACCTCAGGTTCCAGTTTGGGATACCTTTAACGCCGAATTTGTGAAAGCGGTCCAAAAGGTATTGACTGGTAATGCCACTGCATCAGAAGCCCTTCAGGCAGCTGAAAAAGAACTGAGCAATTAATCACGTACATGTTGAAGTCTGAAAGGCACTTGATCCCAATTGCCTTTCTTTCTTTTTAAGAAAGTCTGATCAGGGAGGAAAATAATGATAAGCAGCCGAATAAAAAAGCAAGCCGCTCCCTACCAATTGATCGCCCCGGTGTTGATTTTCCTTCTCGTGGTCTATGGTTATCCTCTCTTGATGACGCTTGGGTACTCTTTCCAAGCGGTTTCACTGATTGGCAAAGACAGTAAATTTATAGGTTTTGACAACTTTGTCAAAATGCTGACCAACGAGACTTATTACACCACTTTGTCACTGACTGCCCGATGGACAGTATTGACCGTGGCCTTGAAAATTGGCATAGGTTTTTTCATGGCAATTCTTTTGAATAAGGAAATCTATTTGAAGAAATTCTTGAGGTTTCTGATCCTGATCCCCTGGGCAATCCCCCAAGTGGTTGTTGCCATCGTTTGGTCCTGGATCCTGGATGGTCATTATGGCTATCTGAACTATTATTTACAAGCTCTGGGCATCACGGAGGCAGCCGTTCGATGGCTGTCGGATCCAACCCTGGCGTTTATATCCACGGCAGCAGTGGACGCCTGGATCGGGATACCCCTCATCACCATGATCTTCATCTCCGGTCTGGGCTCCATCCCGGACTCGCTGTATGAAGCTGCCAAGGTGGATGGAGCCAGTCCCTTTCAACGCTTTCTCCACATCACTTTGCCCGGAATCAAAAAAGTTCTGTTGATTGCATTGACCCTGACTACCATTTGGACGTTCAATGCCTTTAATACGATCTTCGTCCTGACCGGCGGGGGACCCATGGGGGGAACGGAAACCATCATGATCAAAATCTACCGGGAAGCCTTTGGCAAGTATAATCTGGGCATGAGCTCGGCCATGAGCGTTTCTGTTTTCGTCTTTTTGACCATGATGAGTCTCTTGTATTGGAAGCAGATCAGCCAGGAGGAACAACGATAGGATGAAAACAAAAAAAACGGTCGTAAAAATCCTGTTGACCCTGGTTGCAGCAACCTTGATATTCCTAATGATCACACCATTTTTAATCATGGTATCCACTTCTTTAAAAACCCTGGAGCAGGTAACACTGTGGCCGCCGCGCTGGATCCCGGAAGTGATCAACTGGAGCAATTTTCAAGAGGCCTGGCTGGGCAAGGGTGAGTTTAAGCGGGCATTCATCAACAGCCTGATCGTCTCCAGCAGCACCATGCTGCTATGCATTCTTCTGGGCACGTTTGCTGCCTATGGCACTTCCCGATTCAATTTTAAAGGCAAGAAGCTGTTTCTGTTTTTGATCATCATCACCCAGATGTTTTCTGCCGTGATCCTGATTGCCCCAATGTATAAAATCATGACCCGGTTGGATCTTTTAAATTCTTACCTCAGTCTGATCATCCCCAATACAGCTTTTTCACTGCCCATGACCGTATGGCTGTTATACGGCTATCTGGAGGGGATCCCCATCAGTTTGGAAGAAGCAGCCATGATGGACGGATGCTCCAGGACCCAGGCCGTATTCAAGGTGCTTATGCCGCTGTTGGCTCCGGGGATGATCACCTCAGGGCTGTTTGCGTTCATCGTTTCCTGGAATGACCTGCTCTTTGCCCAAACCTTCATAACCCGGCCGGAAATGAGGACTTTGTCCCTGGCGCTCACTACCTATAAATCCCTGTTTGAAACCTACTGGCATACAATGATGGCCGCATCTGTAATTTCGGTGGCTCCGGTGTTTATCCTGTTTTTAAGCATCCAGAAGTATCTGGTGAAAGGGCTGGCCGCCGGCGGCGTCAAGGAGTAATCAATAATCTTCACAAGACAGGCTGATTCTCCGGCTGGATTTTGCTGATTGTCTCGGCGGTTTTCCTCAAAATAGCTGACAGCCGGGATATTTCATTAGGATAAACCAAGGGAAGGACCCGGCTTGGATCCATCACTAATTTCAGCATAAAAGTATCCGGCCGAGCCTGGAGAATAGAATCAAGAGAACCCTTGCAATCACTATTTTAGGATGATTGCAGGGGTTTTCCATGTCAGGCTGAAGGATGCATGCAAATCGGAAACTCACTGGCTCTTTATAAAATCCGCTGTATTAAGCTATAATAGAAATCATTGAAAGATCGGAGAGGACAGCAATGGGCAACAAACATAAACCACTTTCAGCTTCAGGGGCGAAGGCGGAAGAAAACGCCAGGGATATGAATGCATCCCTCAAATCAAGCGACGCCGGTACGGCGGCTGCAGCCGGTGGATCTTCGGAAGCGGAGGGGGCAGAGGTAGCAAAGGGAGCGGAGGGAACAATCGGGAACAGGGATGAGATCCAGGATTACATATTGTCTGAGCCTGATGAAACGCACAGGGAAGCCCTGGCGTGGTTCATCGCCTATATGGGAAAAACCCACCCCGGATTAAAGCCGGTCATTTCCTACGGCATTCCAACCTATAAGCTGGGGGGCAAACGGCGCTATGTGGCTTTCTCCCTGGCCAAGGACCATTACACGTTCCATTCCACGGATTTTGACATCATCGACGAGCTGCGGGGAAAAATCCCCGGAGCCGGCAAGGGCAGGGGGAGCATCCACTTAAAATACGATGATCCAGCCGTCTGGGCAGTGGTCGTCGCCGCCATAGCAGCCATCGTCAGCCGGAAAGGGGATTAAGCGCTTCATGAAACTTCATATGATCATCGCCAACCCGGCGGGGAACATCACCGCCATCGTGACAGACTCCTTTGATCGGGGAGACTATCAGACCATCGCCAGAAAACTCATGGCCATGAAAGACTTCAACATCGAGCAGGTGGGATTTGAGGAACCAGCCTCAGGCTGTGATGGCCACATCCAGATGATGGGGGGAGAATTCTGCGGCAATGCCTCGCGCAGCTACGGGTTATACCTGATAAGAAGCGGGCGGGCAAAGCAGCGCCACTTCGCCGTGATCTCCATCAGCGGTACGGATCAGCTCCTTAATATCGAGGCCAATGAGGCCCTCACCGAAGCCCTGGTGGAGATGCCTCCCGTCAAAGGCTTCCAAATGGTAGAGACGAACACCCTGGGCAGCCTGCCACTGGTTGAAATGGAAGGGATCAGTCACGTGTTGGTAATCGATAATAATGCAGAGACTATTTCAGCTGACAAAAACTCCCCACTCATGGAGGAGCTCATCGGCAGGCTTCAAGCCGAAGCCATTGGCATCATGTACTACAACCCGGAGCAGCAGTTCCTTAAGCCCTATATCTGGGTGGGACAAACCGCCACCGGGATCTGGGAATCCTCCTGCGGTTCCGGAAGTGTGGCTCTGGCCGCCTACCTGCACCGGGAGGAGGATGAGGATTTTCAACTGCAGATCCATGAACCCGGCGGCATCTTAAAGGTATTCCGGCAAGACGGAGTCATCAAGCTGGGGGGTCCCATCCATATTTCAGATGTCATCACTGTCGACATAAAAGATGGTGAGTAGGACTTGCTGACTTTTACCAACAGATGATCATAAAAAAAGAGTCGCCGATCAACCAGGTGGGTTGGAATCGACGCCTCTTTTTTTATGGCTCGTTACCGAATATCAGGGGGAAATTAAGGCTGGTCCTGGTATTTTTCAATTCTCTGGAACAAATTTTTTATGTAATTTTGGGCTTCAGGCTCTTTGCCATACCACACATTTGACCAGAAGAAACCAAATCGATTATTTTTCTTGTCGTTTCTTAAAGGAGCGTACCATTCATCCTTTGACCGTACCGATTCAGGCAGCAGAACAGCATCGGATGCATCACAGGTTACGTTGTAGTATCGATCATATTCGACCCCATCGGCACATTGTAGGTTCATGACCTGATAGTCGCGATAAACGGTGGCATTTTTATACCAGCCAATGACTCGTTTGCCCCCTTCTTTCGGTGTTGCACAGAAGACTACCAGTACGCCTTTCGCACAGGGTTGATTTTTAAGCAGCTGACATCCGGGGATTTTTTCGATGTGCGTTTTATTACTGGTTTCACCGTTGGTGGATTTCGTCTCATAACTGCCCAGGAAGATATTTTTCCTGATTCCGTCCTCACCTTCGATTTCGATGGGAAGGAAATTCTGATCCTCATTGCCTCTCTGGTTTTCATCCACATATTTACCGCCATTGGTTGGGATGTCCTCACTTGTTGACCAATGGTAGTATTTCATCCAGGCAATGTTCAAGAAAATGATTTTTGTAAACGGGATGCCATTGTTTGCCGCCTTTTCGGGTGTGGGAGAAATTTCCTCAAGAACCTTACTGGACTCGATGAAGTCTTTGAGTTCCACATCATCGGTTGCCAGATATCCATTCTGAAAACCTCGTGGAAACTGAAACTGCTTAGTGCCTGATTCGAAAACTACTGTGATGAGATTGCCGATAAGAGATGTGATTTGCCCCTGGCCAAAAGCCCCATGATAAACCTGCTTGTTTGTAATATTGTTGATTTCCATTTTTAAAAGCTCCCTTCATGGTTTGTTTTTCTAACTATAGAATAACTTCTCTGGAGGGGGACTGGCCGGACAGGTTGTCCGGTTTTACAGAGCGTATTTTAGATCAAATTTTGGAAAGGTAAACGCCAGAAACTTTTCATGGGCGGTATAATCGGGATATTGATGTTCCAGGTTGCGGAATGCTTTATTGTGCGTATGGTTCTCTTTGTGGAGCAATTCGTGATATAGGACGTATTTGACCGTTTCCCGGGGCACATCTTTGGAGTTCAAAACACAGTTGATCCGGATGCTGTCTGAACCGTTTGCTGGGTCGATGGGCCATGTGTAGACGCCAAAATAAGTGGAATAGGGGCGGTCTGTCCAACTGATGGGCGGGAGCTCAGAGTAAACCCCGTCAAACATCTCCTCAACCACCTCCCTGGCAAGTTCTTTCAGGTCATAGACCGGGGTGCGGTCCAAAGTCAGAAATTCAAATGGCAATTCATCGATCTTCATGCCAAATGGCGGAATTCCCTTGGGATACCTGAGGAAATCGTTGACCCGTTCAGTATAGGTATCCAAATCACCGTAAATACTGTCAATGATTATTTGGTTCTCCCCATATACCCTGGAAATCTCATCATCGATCTCGGATAACCTGGCATTTGCTTCTTTCAAGCGGGCGGCGACGCAGCCTGCATCAATTTCTTTGCGGCTGGTAAATAGATTGAGATGCAGCATTTTATTGTCCAGGCGGTAGTAGTCAATGACATCCTGCAGGTCCCTGGCAGAAGGAATCCAGCCAAAACCTCCGAAATACTTGTTTAGGGCGGCTTCACCATCAAATGACGCATCATCCTCCCAGGTTTTACGGTCAGCCCAGAGCTGTTTATAGCCATCCATTTGAGATTCGAACAGGAGGACCTTTCTGTCATTGCAGTACTCATCCAGCACATCATACCAACCGGTGGGAAGAATCGAATTTTGAAAAAGGGTGCCGGCAAAGGAAGTTTTCACCCCCTCAAACAAATCATGGAACATTGCCCAGGGAAATAATTCCGATTTATCCCCGGCGACGGTTGTAGTATCGACAATCGGGGGAGGATCACCCGGTAATGTCAAGGCTGGATTTAACCAGGCGGCAAAGCTGCCCCAAATATCATGGAAGTCAACAATGTTGACGGTTTCAGTACCGCCGCATCCCTTTCCACGCATGCCCCGGCCGATCATCTGCATCAACAGGACATCACTGGAAGTTGGCCGGGTCAGAAATACAGTCTGAATTTCAGGTACATCGCTGCCCTCTGTCATGATGTTGATGTTGACCAGGACATCCAAATCTCCTGACTTGAACCGGGCGATTTTTTCAGCATTGCCGCTATGTGCACAGTAGATATAGTCGCAGCGGACCGCCTCTTTCTGAAGACCTTCGCAAAGACTGATACAGTGGGTGGCATTCAAGGCAAAGATGAGGGTTTTACCGAATTCTTCTCGACGATTCATGTAGGTACGGATAATCAGCTCATTCCTCTCAGCGGTTCGGGCAACCACCTCCATGAGAGCAGGTGAGAGTTCACCCCATTTTCGGATATAGTTCTGCTCATCCAGGGTGATTGTCGTATCAAAGTCGATGTTGGTATTGATTGGATGATAATAAGGCGTGGCGAGGATTCCTTTGGCAATCAGGCTGCTCATGGGAGTTTCCGCAATGATCTGGTAGTCAAACAAGCTCATGAGTTGGTTAGTGGCGGTGTCGGTCATCCGAACCGGGGTGGCGGTGAGCCCAAGTAATTTTACATTAGGGACTAATCCCTGTATGGTCTCGATGATTAGGCGGTAGGAGGGGGCCAGTGTATGATGGGCTTCGTCCACGACGATCAATACGTTGTCATGGAGGACTGCCTGTAAATAAGGGAGATTTTTGCATAAGCTCTGGACGCTGAAAATCATAACATCATCATCACTTTCCAGAGCCCTGACTGTCGAGTGCTGTCCGGAGACGCAAACCATTTTGAAACTGTCTTTGTCTTTATTGGTCAGCTTAATAATGGGTGCGGCCTGATAGATGCTGTCAGCAGTCTGTTCGATCAGCATGGCACGGTGGGTGAGCCAAACCACTTGATACCCCCGGCTGACCATATCCTGAAGAAGAAACCGCACTGCCATTCTTGTTTTACCGCTGCCGGTAGGCATCTGTAAAACACCTGCCCGTTGATTGTTCTCGATGAAATGCTCCTTCAGAGACGACACTGCTGCCTCCTGGTAATCAAACAAGGGCAGTTCGTTGGCGATGGAGTTCGTCAAATCAATTGTTTTGGGATAAGTAAATATCGAGACATCATCTTCCAATTGAGTCTGCTTCCCCTGCCTGTAAAATTCACTGAGGATCAACCTCAATACAGTTGTTGTCAGCCGGAATGATTT
>CAZOTM010000021.1:0-16626 GCA_964582675.1 uncultured Clostridiaceae bacterium | reverse complement strand
AAATGCACCCTAATGGCGAGTAACTGATATGAGGAGGTGTTTCCGATTATGTATGCTGTTTTAAAAACAGGCGGAAAGCAGTACAAAGTTTCACAGGGTGACGTATTTTACGTTGAAAAACTGGAAGCTGAAGTAGATTCAAATGTTGAATTGACTGATGTACTGGCTGTATCCGCAAACGAAGGCGAATTGACTTTAGGCTCTCCATTTGTTGAAGGTGCTAAGGTTATCTGTAAAGTTGCCGCTCAGGACAAAGCGAAGAAAATTATAGTTTTCAAGTTTAAAGCTAAAAAAGACTATAGAAGAAAGCAGGGTCACAGACAACCATATACCAAGCTGATCGTTGAAGAAATATTAGCTTAAAATGATCACCGTAACGATTTTCAACCGATCCGGCCGAATACTCGGTTTTTCCTATGAGGGACATGCCGGTTATGCCAAGGCGGGTTATGACATCGTCTGTGCGGGAATAACCGCCCAATTGATGATGACCTATAACGGGCTGGATGAAATTCTCCGGATCCCCCTGAAAATGGAAATGAAGGATGAAGGCGGCTATTTTAAGTTCATGCTGGCCGATTCTGCAGAAGATAAGCTTGATGAGGCTCAGATTCTCCTCAAGACCTTGAAACTGGGTATCCAGGGGATCAAACAACAATACACAACAAACATCACACTAAAGGAAGAGGAGGTATAACGGATATGTTATTATTAAACCTTCAGTTTTTCGCTCACAAAAAAGGTGTCGGATCTTCCAAGAACGGCAGAGATTCCCAGTCCCAGAGACTTGGAGTTAAGTCTTCCGACGGAACGACCGTACTTGCAGGAAATATACTTGTAAGACAGAGAGGTACCAAGATCCATCCTGGCAACAATGTTGGCCGGGGCAAGGATGATACACTCTTTGCAAAAATAGATGGTGTTGTCCGATTCGAAAGAATGGGAAAAACCAAAAAGAAAGCAAGTGTTTATCCTGTAGTTGAAACAAAAACTGCAGAAGTTGCACAGTAGTATATTACAAAAATAACCGGCTTGCTTTTTTGGCAGGCCGGTTTTTACCAATTTAAATGCTCATAAATGCTCATAAATGCAGATACTAACCAGCCGGAGCAGACCACGGCGTCAGGTTCTTATCCTGCGGCTGCTACTCATTGCATTTCCTCCGAAAATCATCCGGTCCCTAGGCAGATACCGTGTATCTTTTGCTTTAGGCCGAACCTGATCCGGTGGAGCCAAGCGCAGTGATTGAATAAAGGTGATTCAATGAATTTATTTATCGATTATACAACAGTTTACTTGAAGTCAGGCAACGGCGGCAACGGCTCCATCTCCTTCCGCCGGGAAAAGTATGTCCCCCTGGGCGGACCGGATGGGGGCGACGGTGGCCGGGGCGGCAATATCATCATCCGCTCCGACCGGAACGTCACCACTCTCCTGGATCTGAAATACCATCGGCGCTATCTGGCGGAAAATGGCGCCGGCGGCGGCGCCTCCCGAATGTATGGCAAAGATGGCAAGGATATTGTGCTCCGCGTACCCGTGGGGACGATCATCAAAGAGCGGACTTCCGGCAAAGTCTACGCCGACTTAAATACCGACGGCAAAGAAGTCCTCATCCTCCGGGGCGGCAAGGGAGGCAAAGGCAACGCTAAATTTGCCACCGCCACCCGGCAGGCACCGGACTTTGCGGAACCCGGCATGCCGGGGGAAGAGATGGAAGTCATTCTGGAACTTAAGGTATTGGCGGACGTGGGCCTGATCGGCTTTCCCAATGTGGGCAAAAGCACGATTTTATCCATGGTGTCCGAAGCCCAGCCGAAAATCGCCGATTACCACTTCACCACCCTGTCCCCGAACCTGGGCGTGGTCAACTTAAAAGGGATCAATCCCTTTGTCATCGCCGACATCCCGGGCATCATCGAAGGCGCCAGCGAGGGCATCGGCCTGGGCATCCAGTTTTTACGCCACATTGAGCGGACCAGGATCCTGATCCACGTAGTGGATGTTTCCGGCTCCGAGGGCCGGGATCCCATCGCCGATTTTGACAACATCAACAATGAACTGAAAAAATACTCGGAAAAACTGGCGGAGCGGCCCCAGATCATTGCCGCCAACAAAGCCGATCTCCTCGACAATGATGAGACCTTTGCGAAATTCCGCGCTTACGTTCAAAGCAAGGGCTACGACCGGATCCATTTGATTTCAGCAGGGGCCAATTTGGGCCTCATCGAACTGATGAAGGACGCGGCGGAGCTCCTGTCCAAAACTCCGGTGGAAGAAGATTTATATGCTCCGGAAGATATGTTCATCCCTGAGGATAAGCGGTTTACTTATGAGATCCGCCGGGAAAAGGATGGCAAGTTTGTCGTGGAAGGGTCCTTTGTGGAACGCTTGCTCGATTCCACCAACATCAACAATCCGGACCATCTGCGCTATTTCCATAAAGTGTTGAAGAACAAAGGCGTCATCGATGATCTCATCAAGCTGGGCATTGAGGATGGGGACACCGTAAGGCTGCGTAATTTTGAATTTGAATTCGTGAGGTAGTTATGATAACAACGAAGCAAAGAGCCTTCCTGAGAGGGCAGGCCAATAAAATCGATGCGATCTTTCAGATCGGCAAAAACGGGATTGACGAGGCGTTTTTAAGGCAGGTGGGGGAAGCCCTGGGCAAACGGGAGCTGATCAAAATCAGTGTCCTGGAAAACAGTGAGCTCTCCGCCCGGGAAGCCGCCTCCCTGATCTGCGCCAAGCTCGCCTGCGAAGGGGTCCAGGTCATCGGCCGGAAATTTGTGATCTACAAGATGGCCGAGGATGTTAAAAACCGCAAGATCAGCCTGCCGCAATGAAAATCGGCATAGTCGGCGGGACCTTTGATCCCATCCATATCGCCCACATGTATTTGGTGACGGAATGCAAGGCGGCCCTCGGTCTGGACCAAATGGTGATCATTCCCAACGGGGATCCCCCTCATAAAGAGTCCGGAGTGACGGCGGCCCATTTCCGCCATGCCATGGTGACCCTGGCAGCGGCGGAATATCCCGGGGTGGAGGTGTCCGACATGGAGGTCAGGGGCAATGATCCGTCCTACACCTTCAAGACATTGGAGCGGCTGAAGACTGACAGATTCAAGGCGGATGACCTCTACTTCATCATTGGGGCCGATTCCCTGATCAATTTTAAAACCTGGAAGGAACCGGAGCGGATCCTCCCATTGTGTACCCTGGTCTGTTTCGACCGGCCGGGTTATAAGCCATCGGAAGTCGAAGCCGCAGCCTTTTGGGTATTTGAGCACGGCGGCCGCTTGATCCGGATCGATTCTCTGGAATTGGAGATCTCCTCCACGGACATCCGCAGGCGATTCCGGGAAGGTGAGTCAGCCCAGGCATTTTTGCATCCGGCAGTTTACCGTTTCATCAACGACAACCAGCTTTATATGGGTGATTAACCATGGGATTACTGCGCGATTTGAAGAAGTTTCAGAAAAGCCAGCTGGATAAAAAACGCTATCAGCATGTTTTGGCAGTGCGAACCACTGCCATCAAACTTGCCCGCAAACACCTGACCTTTAAAGATAAGGAAGAAGAGAAAGCCTACCTCCGCAAGGTCGCCATTGCCGCCCTGGCCCACGACATCGACAAGGGCAAAGACCCGGCGGCCCTCTATAAGGTCCTGAAAAAGGACAAAGGGATCAAGCTGCGCCATATCAAGAAATCCCCGGAGGTCTACCATGCCTTTTCCGGTGCCGTGACGACCAAAGAGTTATTCAAGGTGGAGGAGGAAGAGATCTTAAACTCCATCCGCTACCATACCACCGGCCGCAAGGGGATGAGTGATTTGGAAAAGATCATTTACCTGGCGGACTACATTGAACCGGGCCGCAGCTTCCCGGGCCTGGACAAAATCAGGCAGACTGCCTGGACGGATTTGAACCAGGCCTGTCTCATGGCGTTTGAATCGGTCATCGGCCATCTCCGGGACAAAAAAGCCAACATCTCCGCCTATACTCTGGAGGGAATGGACTGGCTCAAAAAAGAGCGGAAGCAGAAGAAATAAACAGAGGCTTGCCCTCGCAAAAACTCAAGGGGAAAACTTAAGGGAAGGGGAAATTCATGAGGAACCTGATCAATACGACCATCGACCATAAATTCAAAGGCAAAAAGCTGAAGGATTTTCTCAGGTTTGACCTGGACTTATCCTCGAGAATGCTGAAAAACCTGGCCAAACACGATCAAATCTTCATAAATCGGAAGATCGTCCGCCTCAATTACCTGGTCAAAGGCGGGGAAAAACTCACCATCAACCTGGATAAAGACGAGACCATGGATATCAAGCCAGTCTGTATGCCTTTGACCATCGTCTATGAGGATGACTCCCTCATCGTCGTGGACAAACCGCCATATCTGGTGGTCCATCCGACGAAGCGTCATCAGGAAGACACCTTGACCAACGGTCTCCTTTATTATTTCCGGGAGAAAAACGAAAATAATATTGTGCGCTTTATTTCCCGGCTGGATATGAACACCTCCGGTTTGATCATGGTGGCCAAAAATCAATTTTCCCACTCCTATTTTGCCCGGCTCCCCGAGACGGAAAAGATCGTCAAGGAATACCTGGGGATCACCGAGGGGGAATTCGCCAGCATGGCGGGTACCATCGATGTGCCCATCAATCGGGACGCAGAACCTGACCACCGCCATCTGATCAGCCCGGAGGGGCAGCGGGCGGTGACCCATTATCAGGTGCTTCACTCTTCCTGTGGCTTCAGTTTGGTCAGGTTTACTTTAGATACCGGCCGGACTCACCAGATCAGGATCCATACCGCCCATCTGGGCCATCCCATCGTCCATGACAATCTCTACGGGGCAAATCAAGACCCTTTGGATGAACGGCAATTTCTCCATGCCGCCTATTTAAAGTTTACTCATCCCATGACCAGGCAGGTCATCGAGTTACAATCTGATCTGCCAGTGGATATGAAAAACTTCATATTAGCAAAAACCGACTGGCATTCTTATTAATTACCAATAATATTCCAGCAAAAAGCCCGCTAGGGCTTATTTTATGCCCGTTTATTTGTTATTATCTATTTAAGAGGACTTTTTGCACACCAGCATACATCACAAACTTTCAGAATAAACCTGGAACCGGAGGTCATAATGGCAATAAAAAAGAAAACCAATACAGCAGTGGTTACAGAGACGAAAGCGGAAATCAACCCCAGTTATTTGTTTAATACGGGCATGAATTACCGCAGCTACGAATATCTGGGAGCCCATTTCGCAGAAGGCGGGACAGCCGTAACTTTCAGGGTCTGGGCGCCCCGAGCCATGAATGTGGAGGTCACCGGCGATTTTAACAACTGGGGCCTGCATAACATGGATTTCAACAAAGACACCGGGATCTGGGAAGCATCCATCGGCGGGGTTGAAGAAGGCTGCAACTATAAGTACCGGGTCAAGCACCACGACGGATCCATCGTGATGAAAGCCGATCCATTCGCCTTCTACAGCGAATTGAGACCGGGCACATCTTCCCGGGTAAAGCAGCTCAAGGATTTTCCATGGACGGATGCCAATTTCTTAAGAAAACGGCGGATGAAGAATCCCTATAAGAATCCCCTGAATATCTATGAAGTCCATATGGGCTCCTGGATGAGACACCCGGACGGATCGTTTTATAATTACACCGAGCTGAAGGAAAAGCTGATCCCCTATGTCAAGGAAATGGGATATACCCATTTGGAACTGATGCCCCTCATGGAACACCCCAATGATGAATCCTGGGGCTATCAGATCACCGGCTATTTTTCCATCACCTCAAGATATGGAACCCCGGAAATGTTCCAGGACTTTGTCAACGAATGCCACGCTCAGGATATTTCCGTCATCATGGACTGGGTCCCCAGCCACTTTGTTACGGATGAACAGGGCCTGCGTTATTTTGACGGGACCGCCACTTATGAGTATATGGATTATAACCGGGCATTCAATCAGGGCTGGGGCACCATGCACTTTGACTTGAGCAAAGCCGAAGTCCACAGTTTCCTGATCTCCAATGCGTTTTTCCTCATGGATAAGTACCACATCGACGGCCTGCGGGTGGATGCGGTCTCCTCCATGCTTTATCTGGACTACGGCGGCAAGAGCTTTATCCCCAATAAGTACGGCCATAACATCAACCTGGAAGGGGTTGATTTTATCCGGAAAATGAATGACATGATCGCTGAGGTCTATCCCGGGGTCTTAATGATCGCTGAGGAATCCACAGCCTACGAGGGCATCACCAAACCCACCGCAGAGGGCGGCCTGGGCTTCCACTTCAAGTGGAACATGGGCTGGATGAATGATGTGTTGAAATTCATCGAAATCCTCCCGGAACATCGGGTATTCAACCAGCGGCTCCTGAATTTTTCCTTCGTATTCTGCTTCAAGGAAAAATATATCCTGCCATTCTCCCATGATGAAGTAGTCCATGGCAAAAAATCCATCCTGGATAAAAATCCCTTGGATCTGTATAAAAAATTTGCCGGCTTCCGGATGTTGATCACCTATATGTTCATGCACCCGGGCAAGAAGCTGAACTTCATGACCAACGACATTGCCCAGATGTTTGAATGGCGATATTATTCAGAACTGGAATGGGTAGGCCTTGCCAATGAGCGGCACCGGGGAGCGCAAAACCTGTTCAAGACCCTGGGCAGGCTCTATCAGGAACTTCCGGCCATGTACGAATTGGATACTGAAGAGGCCGGGATCGATATCCTGGATCTGGAAAATCAGGAGGTCATCTTTAAATTCCTAAGGCGGAGCAGGAAAAAACGCAGTTTTATCGCCTGTGTCTTCAACTTTGGGGTTAAAGAGCACCAGGGAGTCAAAGTCGGCGTTCCTTACGAAGGTGAGTACGAAGAGCTATTAAATACTGAATCAGTTGATTTTGGCGGCAACTGGACAGACAAGCAGCCAGTTTTCAAAGCACAAAAAGGTGATACGGATGGTATGCCTTACTATATTGAAGTCATCAGCCCATCTTTATCCGGTCTTATCATAAAACCTAAAAAACTCAAAGGAGAAAGATAATGAACGACAAGATGCTTGCCATGATCCTGGCGGGAGGCCAGGGAACGAGATTAGGTCCTTTGACACAAAACATTGCCAAGCCGGCAGTCCCATTTGGGGGCAAATACCGAATCATCGACTTTGTCTTGAGCAACTGCACCAATTCCGGTATCCGGGATGTGGCAGTCCTCACCCAGTATCAGCCGCTGATCCTTAACGAGCACATCGGCAACGGCGGACCCTGGGATCTCTCCACCAAAGATTCCGGCGTCACGATCCTCCAGCCCTTTGCCTCCGCCACGGAGGAGAAGTGGTTCAAGGGTACCGCCCATGCCATTTACCAGAACATCCCCTTTATGGACAGCCATAACCCGGCCTATGCCCTGATCCTATCCGGAGACCATATTTACAAAATGAATTACGAGAAAATGCTGGATTTCCACAAGGCAAAGCAAGCCGCTTTGACCATCGCCGTCATCGAAGTGCCCTGGCATGAAGCGTCCCGGTTTGGGATCATGAATACGGATGCGGACATGAAAATCACTGAATTTGCTGAAAAGCCGAAGGAGCCCAAGAGCAATCTGGCTTCCATGGGTATCTACATCTTCAGCTACGGGGATTTGAAAAAATATCTGGAAATGAAGGATGAAAACGGGGATGGGCTTTATGACTTCGGTCACGACATCATTCCCCGGATGATCGATGCCGGAGACCGAGTCTATGCGTATCCATTCTCAGGTTACTGGAAGGATGTAGGTACCATCGATTCCCTATGGGAAGCGAATCTGGACCTCATCGACAAAAAAGCTGAGCTGAACATCCAGGATCCCACTTGGAGGATCTATTCCGTCAACCACACCATGCCCCCGCAATTTATCAGCAAGGAAGCCAAAATATCCAATTCCCTCATTGTTGAAGGCTGCATCGTCAAAGGCGAAGTGTCCCATTCGGTGTTGTCCATGGGGGTTCGAATCGGCAAGGGCTCGGTGGTCAAGGACTCAATTATCATGGCCAACACGGTGATCGGTGAAAATTGCATCATCAATAAGGCAATGATCGGACAAAATTCCTTCATTGGTGACGGCGTGAACGTCGGAGATGGCAACGAAATCGCTGTCGTAGGCGAAAATGGAGTATTGGGAGGTGCATCTAATGGCCAGTAAGAAACTTTTAGGCTTGATCAACTTAATGGAATCGGATTATTCTTTGAAACAGCTGGCGGCCAATCGTCCGGTGGCTGCGATCCCCTTTGGCGGCAGATACCGGATCATCGACTTTGTCCTCTCCAACATGAGTGCGGCGGGGATCGATACCATTGGTATTTACCTGCAGGATAAGGAAAGATCCCTCATGGACCATATCCGGTCCGGCCGGCCCTGGAACATGGACCGGGCCACGGGAGGAATTTTCTACTATTCACCTCATTCCACCCCGGATCAGAACTTTGATCTCAAGGGCGACATCATGAATTTTTACAATAACATCGACATCCTGGAAAAATCCAACGCTGAATATGTGGTCATATCAGGCTCCAACATGGCACTGAACATTGATTACCTGAAGGTTTTGGATCAGCACATGGCAACCGGCGCCGACGTTACCGTCGTATACAAGTTCTATGATTCCGCTGACCATTATTACGATAACGCCTATGTCTTGAATACGGACGAAAATGATAAAGTCAATTCCTTCGGGTTAAAGATCGTCAAACGCTCCTCATCCAACGTAGTGGACTATACCAAGGTCTGTCTGGAAATGTACGTTATGAAAGTGTCCCTGTTGAAGGGCATGATCGAGGATGCCGTCTCGGAAGGAACTTCCATGTACATGCGGGAAGTCCTTCATGATGGGGCCAGGAAAATGAATTATCGGGGCTATGAGTTCAAGGGCTTCATTGGCTATATTTCCTCCATCGTCAACTACTACGAGTCCTCCATGGACCTGTTGGATGAAAACCACCTGATGAATCTCTTCTACGGCTCGACCAAAATCAACACGAAGATCCGGAACGAAAGTCCTGCCTCTTACTCACCGGATTCCAATGTTACCAACAGTCTGATTGCCAACGGCTGCGAGATCGAGGGGGAGGTCGTAAACTCCATCCTGTTCCGCCGGGTCAAGGTTGAAAAGGGCGCCAAGATCGAAAATTCCATCATCATGCAGAACTGTACCGTCAAGTCGGGTACTACATTAAAATGCGTGATCGCCGATAAGAACGTCACGATCAATGAAAACCAGAATCTGGCAGGAACCAGCAAGAATCCCCTGGTAATACCAAAGGGGTCAATCATCTGATCAAGAAAGGGGGCAATCAAATGAAAGTTCTATTCGCAGCATCTGAGAGCCATCCATTTATAAAAACGGGGGGACTGGGCGATGTCGCCTGGTCCTTGCCCCGTGCCCTGAAAAAAATGGGCGTGGATGTCAGAGTCATCATCCCTAAATATTCCGGAATACCGCAGGACATCCGGTCAAAAATGAAGCATCTCGTCGATTTCACCGTGCCGGTATCCTATCGGCAGCAATTTTGCGGGGTGGATGAATATGAAATCGATGGTATAAAATATTATTTCATCGATAACATGTACTATTTTAACCGCAACGGATTGTATGGCTATATCGATGACGGGGAGCGGTTTTCATTTTTCTCCCAGGCAGTCATCGAATGCATGGAAAAAATCAATTTTATTCCCGATGTCCTCCATGTCAATGACTGGCATACGGCGGTCATCCCTTTGCTCCTGAAGGAAAAATACGGCTGGATCAACGCCTACCGGGATATCAAGACTGTCCTGACGATCCATAATTTAAAATTCCAGGGGGTTTTCCCCAGTGAATCCTTAGGTGATCTCCTGTCTCTGGGCAGTTCCCTGATGATGGAAAATGGGGTTGAATACTACGGCAGTGTCAACTACATGAAGGGCGGGATCAACTATGCTGATTTCGTCACCACGGTTTCACCCACCTACGCGGAAGAGATCCGCTATCCCTATTACGGGGAAGGTCTCCATGGTTTGATGGACCGGATCAGCTACAAACTCAAGGGCATCTTGAACGGCATCGATACGGAAATCAATGATCCCGCGAAAGATAAAGCAATATTCGCAAATTATAATGTTGACAATCTGGACATAAAATACGAGAATAAGAAGGCATTGCAAGAAACCTTGGGTCTGCCGGTTTCGGACGTCCCATTGATCGCTATCATCTCCCGGCTGACGGACCAAAAAGGGCTGGACATCCTGTCCCCCGGACTGGAAGAGATCCTGAGCAAGGACCTGCAGATGGTGGTGGTGGGAACGGGCGATGCCAAATATGAAGATACTTTCAAATATTTTAACTGGAAGTATCCGGATAAAATGTCAGCTCAAATCAAGTTTGACACGAAACTCGCACAACAGGTATACGCCGGTGCGGACATGATATTGGTACCCAGCAAATTTGAACCATGCGGCTTGACTCAAATGGTCGGCATGCGCTACGGAACGATCCCCATCGTAAGGGAGACCGGCGGTCTGAAGGACACGGTTGCCCCTTACAACAAGTTCACCGGGGAAGGCGTTGGCTTCACTTTTGCCAATTACGATACTTACGATCTGCTGCAGGCGATCAACCGGGCCCTTTTGGCCTATGCCAATGAGTATGAATGGGAAAATATTATGATCCAGGCTATGCTGGCAGATAACAGCTGGCAAAAATCAGCCAGAGAATATCTGAATGTGTATAAAAACATTACAGGGGTAGAATAATTTATGCTGAATATCACAAAAGACAAGTTCATAGAGGACTTTAAACGAACGCTCCTACGGAAATTTCCCATCGAGCTGGAAAGTGCCTCTGATTATGAACTCTACAACACTCTGGGTTCCCTGGTGAAAGAATACCAGGCCGAGACTTGGATGAGAACCACCAACCGCTATAAAACCTACAAGGAAAAACAGGTCTATTATTTTAGTATTGAATTCCTGTTGGGCAGGCTCTTGGATTCCAATCTCCTGAATCTGGGAATCCGGGAAACCGTCAAAGCCGGTTTGCTGGAGCTCGGTTTAAACCTGGAGAAAATCGAAAACTTTGAAATGGATCCCGGCTTGGGCAATGGGGGTCTGGGCAGACTGGCTGCCTGCTTCATGGATTCCATGGCTTCCACGGGGATTCCCGGGCATGGTATGGGGATCCGCTACAAATACGGATTGTTCAAACAAAAATTCGTCAATGGCTATCAGGTGGAGCTGCCGGAAAACTGGCTCCGGGACGGTAACGTCTGGGAATTTCGGCGGTCAGATGACAGCGTCATCGTGAAATTCTTCGGCGACGCCTGGATGGAACCGCAGGCGGACGGCAGTTTGCTCTGTCACCACACCGGTTATGAAGAAGTCCTGGCGGTGCCTTATGATATCGCCATCATCGGCTATGAAAACAAAACCGTGAATACCTTGTCCCTGTGGTCTGCTGAGGAACCGATTTCCCAGGTAAACCAGGTCAGCGACAACAACACCGACTTCCATAAGGGTCTGGAGCGCAAGCGTTCCATCGAGTCCATTTCCGAGGCCCTTTATCCCGATGACAGCAACTACGAAGGTCGGCTGCTCCGGCTCAAACAGGAATATTTCTTTGTGTCAGCCGGGATCCAGGACATCATCCGGAAATTCAAGGAACTGAATATCCCCATCACGGAGATCCACGAACACGTTGCCATCCATATCAACGATACCCATCCGGCATTGACCATCCCGGAATTCATGAGGATTCTGTTGGATGAGGAAAAGCTTGAGTGGAGCGTGGCCTGGGATATCACGCAAAAAACCATGAGCTACACCAACCATACCATCCTGTCCGAGGCGCTGGAAAAATGGCCCATTGAAATGCTGAAAAACCTGCTGCCCAGAATCTACCTGATTTTGGAGACCATCGAGGGGGAGACGAGGAAAGAGATCCAATCCAGGACCAATGACGCTGATTTGACCGAGCGGATGGCCATCATCTCCGGCGGGCAGATCAAAATGGCTCACTTAGCCATTTTAGGCTCCCATTCGGTGAACGGTGTGGCCCAGCTTCATACAGAAATTCTGATGAAGCAGGAGCTGAAGGATTTTTATGGAATCTATCCCTACAAGTTCAACAATAAAACCAACGGCATCACCCAGCGACGCTGGCTCATGCTGGCCAATGAGGAACTCTCAGCCCTCCTGGATGATACCATCGGCAACTCCTGGCGGCGAAACCCCACGGACCTCAAGCTGTTTAAAAAATACAAGCGGGATGAAACCGTGCAGGCGGAAATCGCCAAAATCAAGCTGCACAACAAAACCAAGCTGGCGCAGTACATCCAGGATGCCAATAAAATCACGGTGGATCCCACCTCGATTTTTGATGTCCAGGTCAAACGGCTCCATGCCTATAAACGGCAGCTGCTGAACGCCATGCAGATCATGCACACTTATCATGAATTACTGGCCAACCCGCAGATGGATATTTACCCCAGGACTTATATCTTTGGAGCCAAAGCTGCCCCGGCTTATACCTTTGCCAAGCAGATCATCAAATTCATCAACACGTTGGCTGTCCAGATCAACAACGACAAACGGATCAATGATAAGATCAAGATTGTCTTCCTGGAGAATTACGGTGTTTCCCTGGCGGAAAAGATCATTCCGGCGGCTGAAGTCTCCGAACAGATCTCCACGGCAACCAAGGAAGCCTCCGGGACTTCCAATATGAAGTTCATGATGAACGGAGCCATCACCCTGGCCACTCTGGATGGAGCCAATGTTGAAATATTGAAAGAAGTCGGGGAGCCTAACATCGTCATCTTCGGAATGGATGAAAAGGAAGTCCTGAACTACTATAAGAACGGCGGCTACGTGTCCAGGGATGTCTATAATTCCAACGACAATGTAAAACGCGTGCTGGATTCACTGGTGAACGGGTTCATCCCGGGCATTGAAGCCGAAGGCGCCCAGATTTTCAAGAACCTCATCGACTATAATGATGAATACTTCCTGCTGAAAGACTTCGACTCCTATTTGGATGCCCATAAAAAAATCGATACGCTTTACCGGGACCCCACCATCTGGAATAAAATGGCCATTGAAAACATATCATCATCCGGTGCGTTCTCCTCGGATGGAACCGTCAGAGAATATGCAGTTGGCATCTGGGGTACAAGAACACTGGAAAGATAGGGTTTATTACCATGAGCACTTTGTCCAATCTCTACTTCAACTCACATGATATATCCTGCAGGCAGCCCTTTGGTGCCGTCACGCCCGGAGAGAGGATTGCCTTCAACTATTTCATGGATGAAGCCCCTGACATCACGGTTTACCTGAACTACTACCGGGAAGGCAGCGGACCAAGGGAGGTCAAAACCATCGTCATGGAACGGAAAACCGGGAAATATTCGGCGGTCCTAAAGCCGGATCAGACCGGTCTTTGGTTCTATTGGTTCTCCATCTCCATCAATGATCAGACCTACTACTACGGAAACAGCCATGATGCCCTGGGCGGTCTGGCCATTCCCTATGCTTCCGAGCTGGCACTGCGGCCTTTTCAGATCACGGTCCACAATTACCTCAAACCGGCTCCGGCTTGGTATAAGGATGCCATCTTTTATCAAATATTTCCGGACCGCTTCTGCAATGGCTCACCCGAGGGCACCATCAAAGGTTCCCGGCCGGGCGCCTATTATTGGGGAGACTGGAACGATCCACCCATGTACGTCAAAAATACCAAGGGCGAGATCGTTCGCTGGGATTTTGCCGGGGGCAATTTGCAGGGTATCATCAAAAAACTGCCTTATTTATGCGAACTGGGGATTGGCGGGATCTATTTGAACCCCATCTTTAAGGCGCGCAGCAATCACCGCTACGATACGGGAGATTACCATAAAATCGATCCCATGCTGGGAACGGAAGCCGATTTTAGGGAGCTTTGCCAAAAAGCCGAAGATTGTGGTATCCATATCATCCTGGACGGGGTTTTCAATCATACCGGGGCGGATTCCATATACTTTAACTATTTGAATACCTACGACTCCATCGGCGCCCATAACTCCACCGAGTCAAAATACTACGACTGGTATAATTTCCGGGAGTACCCCAATCATTACGAATGCTGGTGGGGTGTCACCGATCTGCCCAATGTGAATGAAAACTCGGCCACCTATCAGAATTTTATCTTCAATGATAAGGACGGGGTGGTGCCATATTGGCTCAAACGGGGCGCCAAGGGCTGGCGGCTTGATGTGGCGGATGAACTGCCCGACCAGTTTATCAAGGGCATCCGCAAGGCCATGGATAAAGTGGATGATCAGGACATCGTTTTAATCGGTGAGGTCTGGGAAGATGCCTCCAACAAAATCGCCTATTCCCAGCGTCGGGAATACCTGATGGGAGAGGAACTCCACGGGGTTATGAATTACCCCTTCAAGGACTCCATCATCAAATATTTGAACGGGTCCATCCGGGCTGAGGACATTTACCGGAATATGATGTCCCTCAAGGAAAATTACCCCCGGGAAGCGTTTTACAGCCTGTTCAATTCCCTGGGGACCCATGACACCAAACGGATCGGTACCGAGCTGGAAGACCTGGGCTTATTGAAGTGCGCCGTGGGAATGCTGTTCACCCTGCCTGGCGTACCCTGCGTTTACTACGGGGATGAGGCCGGTTTAAAAGGGGAACGGGATCCCTACAACCGGGGGGCCTATCCCTGGGGTCTGGAAAACAAGAAGATCATGAAGATCTATAAGGATATGATCACCTTGCGCAAATCTTCGAAAGCCTTCTGCAATGGGGAATTCTACCCCCTGTTTGCCGGGGATGTCTTTGCCTATCAACGGACCTTCCAGGATGAGTCCTACCTGGTGATCATCAACCGGAATGATGCGGAGCGGGAAGTTACCCTCTCCCTCAACGACGGAAAGAAACTCTTTTATAAAAAAGTCCCGCCGCGGTCCTTTACCGCTGAACAACTGGAATAATAGAATGCAGCAGCTGGAAGAATTCCATCTGCTGCATTTTACACATTTTCATTATCAATTTCGGTCCATGGAGACGAATCCCGAAAGGCACGGGGCTGACGGCAGAATTTAAAGCCGCTGGGTCAACCATGCCCCCGGGATCCTAATCCGTTGCTATCGTTCAAGAAATCCACAGGGAGTGAGGTATGTAAAGTTTGAAACAGACAATTTCTCTCAGGGAACTTTTTACTACGTTTTTCAGGATCAATGCCGTGACCTTTGGCGGCGGTTATACCATCGTCCCGGTGATCCGGGATGAGTTCATGAAAAAAAAAGGGCTGATCGATGAGGATGAAATGCTGGACATCGTCGCTCTGGCACAATCCGGACCAGGCGCCATGGCTATCTCGACTTCTCTCCTGACCGGATACAAGCTTCGCGGCGTCAAGGGGGCGGTCACCTCTCTCCTGGCCTCAGTCCTGCCCTGCCTCATCATCATCAGCCTGTTGACCTACTTCTATCAGTCCTATTCGAAAAACTTTATCGTCAAATCCGCCCTCATGGGAATGGCCGGCATGATCAGTTCCATTTTGATCCTCACCGTGTATCAAATGGGCAAAGCCGCCGCCAGAACCCACCGGTGGTTTGCCCTGACCCTGATGATGGGAGCCTTTGCTGCCAGTTATTTTTTTAAAGTCCATACGGTGATCATCATTGTGACCTTGGGCTTGATCGGGTTATTCTCCTATGACATTCTCCGGAAAGGGAGGTAGCCCATGCTGCTGATCGAATTGTTCATTGTATTTGTCCAAATCGGCGCCTTTGCCTTCGGCGGCGGGTATGCCGTGCTGCCCTTGATCCAGAAATTTGTGGTGGAGGACCGGGGGTGGCTCTCCACGGCTGAAATGACGGATCTGGTCTCCCTGTCCCAAATGACGCCGGGGCCCATTGCCATCAATTCGGCAACCTTTGTCGGCACGAAGCTGGCCGGCATTCCGGGGGCCGTGGTGGCTACCATGGGCAATGTACTGCCCCAGTTCATCCTGATGATGGGATTAGCCTATTTCATCTTTCGGGATCGCAAGCTGCCTTTCATCAATAAAGTCCTAAGCGGCCTCAAGCCCGGCATCGTCGGTCTGATCGCAGTTGCTGCTTTAAAAATGACCGGTGCTTCCCTGTTTGGAGAGGGAACGGTCCAATTGGCCAATCTCCAGCCAGTTGCCCTGATTACGTTTTTTACAGGACTGTTGCTGGCCTGGAAATTCAAAGCCGGGGTCATTCAAAAAATCCTGATTGGCGGGGGAATGGGGATCCTTTTTAACTATGCCCTGACTTATCTGGTTAGATAAAAAGCACTGGCTCCACGGGTCTTTAGGTCCCCATGGAGACAGTGCTTTTTGCGTTTTGCGTTATGCGTTATGCGTTATGCAATTCGATGATGCTGTTACTGCTTCATTACTTTTAAATGTTCAATACCCTGACTATCTCTGGATTATTGCAGTTTATGGACTTTGCAGTCTGTGGATTTTTGCAGTATCTGGACTTTTCCAGGTTCAAACCCATTTCCTAAAAACCGGAACGGTTGATTTTACTGCGCCGTTCCCGCTG
>CAZOTM010000020.1:0-16900 GCA_964582675.1 uncultured Clostridiaceae bacterium | reverse complement strand
AGGCAAAAGTATAGAATTTAAACAAAGAACTATCGCGTAGCGATTTTGTTCAATTATGATTTTTATCAACTTTCAAAACCTTGAGAAATAACAATACTTTTACTGGAGAATCAAAATGATTATTTTCGACATAGCTTTTTAGGATCCAACAGTATGACTTGGATAAAATTGGAGTGCACTGGATGCAGATCGTTGACCGCTTAAAAGTAATGTCTGCCTGATAAAATCAGGAGGTGGCAGGAATTCCCACAACCCTTGATTAGCTGTGCTGCATACTTGAGCCCAACTTTGGCTGCAAGTTTGGTTGTGAGATTGTGCGGTGGTCAATGAAAGAGGGAAAACCCATTGGAGCAATCAATCTGCTGATCCAATGGGTTAATGTTTCGATCAAGGATGAAGACGGACTGGGTCAGTTGTCTGCCTTACGGCTGTAGATATTCTCTTCGATCCGTTTGTCGGGGATGACCCAGACCAGGGCAAGGACTACATAGAGCAGCTGGGCCAGGGAGGGCCATTTCAGGGCGGTGAGGGTGGCTGCCAAATAAATCAGGATTGAGCCTTTGCCTTTGAGATCCTTGCCGATGGCCTGTTTAAATGCCGGGTCGGCGCTCTCGCAGCGGATGATCAGCCATTGCAGCCAATGATAGGCGACAGCGGCCATCAAGAGCACGATGCCGTAAAGGACAGAGGGGACTATGGCAAGATGATTCGCGCCCATCCAGGTGGCGAAGGGCAGGAGGGAGAGCCAAAACAGCAGGTGGAGATTACCCCACATAATGGGCCCGGTGACTTTGTAAACCGGCTGGAGCAGGTGGTGATGATTGTTCCAGTAGATGGCCACATAGGTAAAACTGAGGATATAGCTCAAGAAGACTGGCAGGAGGGGCAGGAGGTCGTCCAGGCCATGCCCCGCCGGCACTTTTAGTTCCAGGACCATGATGGTGATGATGATGGCCAAAACGCCATCGCTGAACGCTTCCAGTCGATTTTTTCCCATACTTGATGCCTCCTGATGGGCGCCTCAGAGGATCCGGCATGGTACATCCGGATCCTCTGGTTTAGCGGCTGTGGTTTATGTCAATGGTCAGTATTAAAAATCCGTTGTTCCGAACATGCCGCCGAGGTAGTCCTTGCTGGCTTGGCGGAGTTCTTCCCGGGTGTTCATGACGAAGGGGCCGGCAGGGGCGATTGGTTCGTTGATTGGTTCGCCGCTTAAAACGAAGAATTTGGCGTTTACTCCGGAGGCTTCAATATTGATCTCGCCGGCTTCGTTCTTAAAGAGGACAAAGTCCCTGGCTTGGCATGCCTCCCCGTTGATCGTCAGATCTCCCGCCAGGATCAGCAGGCCTGTGTTGTAGCTGCCCGGCTCATTTAAGGTGACTTTTCCGCCGGGCTGGAGGTCGACGGTATAGATGTTCATCGGGGTGAAGGTGCGAGCAGGTCCCTTGGTGCCCTGGAAGGAGCCGGCGGTGACAGTGACCTCCCCGCCGCCGTCTGGCAGGACGACTTTTCCCATTTGTTCTTTGGTGATGGCCTGGTAGGCCGGGGGGGCCATCTTGGACTTGGCCGGCAGATTGACCCAGAGCTGGATCATGTGGAAGATCCCGCCGGTTTTACTGAATTCCGTCTCGTGGTACTCCTTGTGCATAATGCCGGAGCCGGCAGTCATCCATTGGACATCACCCGGGTAGATGATGCCGTGGTTGCCCTGATTGTCATGGTGTTCCACAGCGCCCTGGAAAGCAAAGGACACAGTTTCAAAGCCCCGGTGGGGGTGGGGGCCGACGCCCCTGGGGGTCTCGCTGGGGGTGAATTCCACCGGGAGATTATAATCCAGGAGAATGAAGGGGGTGAAGCGCTCCAGGAGATTTTGCCCGGAGGGGAAATAGTTGCTGACTTTGAAGCCGTCGCCCACCCAGTGGGTGGAAGGACCGGAAAATATGGATTCGATGGGTCTGGTGGTTGTCATAGGGAGCCTCCTGATGATTGTTTGTGTGGTTGGTGGTCGATTACTGAGAGAAACTGGCTGGATGGTTTATGATTCGGTTTCCCTTGGATATTCCACGGTGCCGTCGGCATACCGGGCAAATCGGTCCTGGTCGGCGCTGTGATAGACTTCTGCGCTGGCGAAGGGCCATCCGCCGAACTCGGTTCGCTGGTAGTCCTTGTAAGCCTGTTGGATCTCCTCCCGGGTGGTCATGACGAAGGGACCATGGGCAATGATGGGTTCGGGGATGGGTTCAGCTTCGAGGAGGAGCACTTTGGCGGTGACCGCGCCCTCGTTTTTTAAGACTGTCGTGGTGCCGGCCTGGGCAAAGCCATAGCCGGGACCGTGGAGGAGCTGATCCTCCAGGCGAAGGGTTTCCCCCTCGTAGAAGTATACGGAACGGTTCATGGTGGAGTAGGCGGCTGGGATGGTATAGGCAGCTCCCGGCTCCAATTCAATGACCTGGATCCCCAGGTGGTGCCCCTTATCCTTGGCCCAGGAATCCGGGGCCGGTTCCGGAGCCTGCTGGCCGTTCAATTCACCGGCGAACAGCGTGACCCTGGTGCTTAATCCGGCATCATCTTTAAAATTGAGGACGGGGATCGCCTCCCGCCACAGCATTTTATAGGCCGGGTCGGCCATGCGGTGGGCGTGGTCCAGGCTCAGCCAGATTTGGAACAGTTCCAGGGGGTTGGGGCCCTCCGTATTGCGCAGGGGGAACATCTCCGCATGCTGAAGGCCTTTGCCGGCGGTCATCCACTGGACGTCGCCGTTTTCGTAGCGGCCCATCCCGCCCAGACCGTCCGTGTGGTCCACAGTGCCCTGGAGAACGATGGTCACTGTTTCAAAGCCCCGATGGGGATGGGCCGGGAAGCCGGGCACCGTTTCCCCGTAATACATTCGCCAGTCTGCCCCCATATCAAAATCCCCATCCTCGGTATTTCTGGAAGTCTTTTCGACAACAGGTCCCAAACTGCCGTTGCCGGCTGGAAAGTGGTCATTGTGGTACATGGTGGCAACAAAGGGGTTTTGGGTTTTCAGACTGTGGCCGATTTTTCCGGTTTCCAATATCATGATTGATCGTCTCCTTTTAAGCCGGTCCAAAAAGTGTGGACCAGTGTCAGTAATTGAGCTTTCTCCTCAGGGCTGAGGACTGCGAATTTTTCCGTGAGGAGCTGGTCATGACAGGGAAGGATCGCCTCCATCCGCTGTTTTCCCGCCTCCGTCAGGCTGATCCTGGAACAGCGCTTGTCCGATTCCACATTCAGCTTCCTGACCAGGCCTTTTTTCAAGAGATTGTTGATCACGAAGGGAACGTTCCCCGGGGTGGACAGGATGAGGCGCTGGATCTCACCCACCAAGAGGTCCCCCTTGCTGTATAAAGCCTCCAGGATGGCAAACTGGGTTTGGGTCAGGTCATGCTGTCCGCACAGGACACCCACCTGGCGCTGAAGGTCGTTGGTTACCCGGCTTAATCCGATCATCAGACCCCGGTCGGTCCTGCTTAGTTTGGTCATTATCTTACCCCTCCCGATCGCCTGGGTTATCAGTGCAATATATCTATCTAGATCAATTATGCATCTATGTAGTTATATATGTCAAGATCTGGTCGGTGTAAATGCCCCGGCAGGATCGTGGGAGTTGTCAGCGTGAGGCGCACTGGGCGAGCCACCCGGAAATTTTTGGCTGGTTTGATGCAGTATGGCCTGATGGGATGTTTTTATTGGGTGCCGGATGTGTCTCAGTCTGGCGGCCTTAAAATAATCACCGTAGGCAATAAAAAATCCCCCGTTCAACCGCTGGGGTTTTGTCCACAGCTTCCTGATACCAGGGGTGAGGGGTTCAGTCCTGGTTTGGCAGCTGCTGGTGGACGTAATGGCTGTTGAGAAGGCAGGCTGCCTGGTATCATACACCAGGCAGCCTGCCATTGAGGGTTGATCGCGGATCTTTCGAGCCCAGTGTCATCTTTCTTGGGATGGTGATTAGGAAATAAAAAACTCTCATCAAACCTGCAACATATTCAGATATGTATCCAAACGCTGATCGACATACTTTGCGAACAGCTTTTCCATAGCAGACAAATCATGTTTACCGTGGTAAGCATCGAAGGCATTGTAATAGGCTATACGGTCTGTAAATTTAATATCGATGGGCGGATACCCGGCTTTCATCAGTTCCAGGTTGACCAACAATCGACCGGTTCGGCCATTCCCGTCGATAAACGGGTGGATGCTCTCAAATTCGATGTGGAACAGTGCCAGTTTGGTAATAATATGTCCTTTGCTTTCCGCAAAGTCGAGGATCAGCTCCTCCATTTTGGGCTGGATCAGATAGGGCTGGACTGGCTCATGCAGTGCGCCCATAATGCGGACAGGAACACGCCGATAAACTCCTCGGTCAAACTGTTTATCGGCAAGCACCAGAAAATGGATCTCTTTGATGATCCGCTCACTGATGGGTACATGGTCTTTCACCAGTTCACGCACAAAATCAAAGGCTTCTTTATGGCCGACAGCTTCCATATGATCTTTCAGGGGTTTTTGGTCGATGGTCAATCCCCGCAGCACCATGTCTGTTTCCCGCAGCGTCAGTGTATTGCCTTCAATGGCATTGGAGTTATAGGTATATTCTACAGTAAATTCCTCGTTGAGACGGGAAGCTTCCCCTTCAGTCAAAGGACGTCGTTTGTCCAACTCCGCCTTTTTTCGATCAATAATCTCAAGGATAGATTCTCGGGATCTGTATCGCCCATCGGCAGGTTTTATGGCATCCGCTGGAATTTTCCAACTGCGGCCTTCCCGGTTGACTCCGGGGATCTTTCCTTCGGCACAAAGAATGCGGACGCGTCTTTCTGAAATGCCCCATTTTTCGGCAGCTTGTTTAACAGACATAAACAAAGTAATCACTCCTCAAGGTGATTATATAACTTTAGCGGAATGATATCCACTCATTCGGAATGATATTCATTGAGATAGCGGTATAATGCATTGGAGTTCATGCAATCAAGGGACGGGAGAGTGCAACATATAGATTAGGCTGCACTCTCCCGTCCCTTGATTATTGAGGCTTGATTTTTGAAGCTGGCTCAGATTTGTCCCTGAATTTTGGAACCAGCTCCTGGTCGGGTTACACTCCAGATGTCCGCGCTGTCCTTGTCTGGCGGCCCGGGGTGGCTGATTGATGTATAATTTCTGGATTGCTGGTTTGCTGGATTGCTGGTTTGTCTTTCTATCTCAAACTGTCAGCAGCTACAGGTAGAAATAGTAGCTGTTCAAGAGGTAGGCCTCCTGGTATTTTACCGCCAGGCGGTAGAGGTGGTTTTTCAGAGTGATCAGTTCCGTTTCCCCGGCAGTGTAGGCGGTCAGTAAGGTTTGATAGCGGGTCTTTTCCGCTCCCGTGGCGGTGTCTTTGAAATAGCCCCAGACATGCTGGGCGGCGTTGACGGCTCCGCCGGTTTCGATGGGGAGCTGTGACGCTTTCTCGATGAGGCTGTACATGGGGAGCGCCGGGTAGGCGGTTTTGTCCCGGAGCAGCTGGCGGATGGCCTGGTAGGAGTTGGCTGAATGCTCCAGGATGTGATACTTGTAGCGGGCCCATTCCTGCTCCAGATTGACCATGCCCCGGGGGGAGGTGCAGTTGAGGCATTTTAGGGCGGAGATGTTTTTATCCTTGACCTCCAGCATGATGTCCAGATCCAGGGCTGCCAGGGGCTGGTAGTAGTCGAGAAATTCGGTGAGCCCGATGGTTTGCGAGTGGGCGCCGATTTTTTTACCGGCCGCTTGCTGGGAATAATGGATCTTTTGCTGGCCGTCGCCGTTTTTCCAGGTGGGGGCGCAGGCTTTAATCCAGTGGAGGTCCGGCAGATCCCCGGGGGAGGGGTTGCAGGCATTGTGCAGGTTGTCGTAGATTACAGGGATCTGGGCTCTTCCAGCGGTTTCCAATACATCAGCGATGGTGTAGGACACCCCGTCGTTCTCCAGGACCAGCCGGTCCTTGACCCCCTGGGGCAAATTCTGCCAGGCGGTGAGGAAGCGGTCTTTGGCCAGCCGTTTATCCCCGTAGACGCCCCCCAGGTGGAGGACGATCTTGTGCTCCCTGGACAGGCCGAGGCTGTCGAGAACTTTGGCGTGGTAGCTAAGATCTGCGCCGGCCCGGGAGACTACGCCGGGATCCGGGGAATTGAGGACTGTGTATTGGCCCGGGTGCATGGAGACCCGCATCCCGGAGCGGTGGATCTTCCCGGCGATCCTTGCCAGAATCTCCCCGTAGGCGGTCTCCCAGGGCAAGTCATAGGCCAGGCTGGAGCCGAAGGGGATCAGGTCGGAGGAGATGCGGAACAGGGCGATCCGGTTCGTCAGGTTATAATCGATGATTTTTTCCAGGGCATGGAGATTATGGCCGATGAGGGTCATTAAGTGCTCCGGAGTGGCGCTTTTTTGCATGCAGTTTTTGATTGTTGTTCCCGGAACTGCCACCGTCAGACAGGCATAGCCGATATTATTCAAAAGTCCTCCTGGGTGGGGGCGGTGGTTGCGCCGGCCCCCTGGGGTATAGATTTTGTAGGTAATTGCTGGTTAATCGTCAGAGATCTGATTCTGGTCTGGTTCAATGATGGTTTGAAAGGTCTCCTTGAGAAAATGGAGAAAGATCTTCTGATCCCCGAAGGACAGATGGCCCAGGGGGACATAGGCTTTCCTGGTAGCCGAGCGGAATTCAGCCGTCTCATTTTCGATGTGCAGGGATTTGACTTTATGGAAATTAATGGTTTGGTTGTGGATCATGGAAAAATGCACGATCATTTTATCCCGGTAAATGCTGATGTATGGTCCGCCATGGCGCTTATAGGACTGAAGGGCTGAAAGGAGGCAATAAAATACAGCGACTGCCAGGGTGAAGCCGTCGATGGTATCAGGTTTAATATCCGTGAAAATGAGCAGGGACATGGTGAAAATGGCCATGGCGATCCAGAGCAGGGTGAAAAAAACACTGGATTTCAAACCGCGGTAGTTTAAGACCAATTCAGGCTTCGGCTTGGGCTCTATCTTTACTTGACTGCTCTGGTTTGTTTCGATTGGTTTTTTGTCGTCTTTGAGCATATTGAACATGGCGATCACCTTTGCTTCGTTTAAACTTTAAACTGTCAGGCGAGGATTGCTCCCTCTCCATTGATAATACCTTAAAGAGAATATATTTACGATTAAGAAGGGGGAGATTATGTTATAATTCCATTAAACTGACTATTTTTTATCAATTACTTGAAGCAGGTGACACTATGAATATAAAATTTGACAAACTGAAAAAGACGGATTATCCAAAGCTTTCCCCGGCAGAAATCGAAGCCGATCTGACGGAAATGCAGCGCCGGGTTACCAGGGAAAACGGCACGGAGCCGCCGTTTCGCAACGAATATCATGACAACCACAAAGCTGGTTTGTATGTGGATCTGTATACCGGCGAAGTGATGTTTACCTCTCTGGACAAGTTTGATTCCGGCTGCGGCTGGCCTTCCTTTGCCAAAGCCTTTGACCAGTCGATGGTTAAGGAATTGAAAGACTCCTCCCACGGCATGTTGAGAACTGAAGTGCGCAGCGCCGTCTCCGATGCCCATCTGGGGCATGTTTTCAACGACGGACCCCGGGACAAGGGGGGCTTGCGCTACTGCATCAATTCGGCGGCAGTGCGCTTTATAGCGAAGGAAGACATGGCGGAATTGGGTTACGGCGAGTATCTTGAGTTATTCAAGTAAGGCGGGAATGGGAGAATCATGGAAAAAATGAAAAAGATACTGGTGGTTGAGGATGAGCGGAAGCTGGCCCGGTTCATTGAACTGGAATTGAAACATGCCGGCTATAATGTGGATATCGTCAATGAAGGCCAGACGGCCATTATGAATATCATGAACAATGACTACGACGCCATCATTTTGGATCTGATGATCCCCATCGTCGATGGGATCGAGGTCTGCAAGCGGGTGCGGAAATTCTCCGATGTGCCCATCATTATCCTGACGGCCAGGGATGGGGTCAAGGATAAGGTGGAGGGATTGGATATCGGCGCCAACGATTATATGACCAAGCCCTTTGCCATGGAGGAACTCCTGGCTCGGCTGCGGGTGGTCTTCCGCAAGGAGGAGAGCAAAAAGGAGAATTCTCCGGTACTGACTGTGGGGGATCTGACCCTTAATAAGGAAACCTACGAAGTCCGCCGGGGGACTGACCGGAAAGAATTGACCAAGAAGGAATTCGACCTCCTGGCCTACCTCATGGAGAACGAAGGGATCGTCCTGTCCCGGGAAAAGATCCTAAACCAGGTCTGGGGCTTTGATTTTGAAGGGGAAACCAATGTGGTGGATGTCTACATCCGCTTTTTAAGGGTCAAGATCGACGACCAGTACGCCAACAAGCTCATCCACACCATGCGGGGAGCCGGCTACGTAATCAGAAACGCCAATGAAGCTTAAGCTGCAGACCAAGATCTCCATCAGCTATGCCATGATTTTTACCATCGTCCTCATTGCCATTAATACCGCTGTCTTTTTGACGGTGCGTTTTTACAATACCAGCTCGGACAATCAGCAGATCCAAAGGACCAAGGAAATTGTGGAGACATTGATCCTCCGGGATGGGAAGGTCCGGCAGAACCAGCTCATTGACAAGGGGGTGGTTTTTCCCATGGTGGTCAAGGTGGAGAGCGGTGATAAGGTGGTCTACTCCATGGCTGGCGCCCAGATCCGAAGCGCTGAAGGCGGGGATGTCATCGCCTTCCACTATCTGGATCGGGAAGTCACCCATAACTCCATCGCAGCCAAATTTGAATTCATCGGCCCCGGCCAAGTCAGCCACCTGGTGACCATCGCCAAGAGCACGGAAGAAAGTGTCTACAACCGGCAGGTAACCATCGTGACCACCGCCATCGCCTCCCTTCTGGGAGCCATATTGTCTCTGGTGGCCGGGTCTTCCTTAAGTCACCAGTCATTGGAACCAATTTCCAATATCCGCCGCTCCGTGGAGGCCATGAAAGAGGACAACCTCCACGACCGGATCCGCGTCCCGAATACGGGAGATGAACTGACGGACCTGGGCAACACCTTCAATTCCCTCCTGGACCGGCTGGATACAGCCTACCAGCGGCAGGTGAAGTTCGTGTCCGATGCTTCCCATGAGCTCCGCACCCCCCTCACCGTGATCAAGGGCTACAACGATTTATTGCAGCGCTGGGGCAAAAACGATCCGGAGATTCTGGAGGAAGCCATCGCTGCCATCAAGGACGAAACCGCCAACATGGCCAACCTGGTGGAAAATCTCCTGTTCATCGCCAAGGGGGAAAATAAAAAACTGAATGTGACCCCGGAAAAATTCAATCTGTTGGAGTTGATCCAGGAAGTAACCCAGGAGACGCAAATGAGCAATCCCTCCCGGAAGATCGCCTGGGAAGGGGAGTCACTGGAAATCTATGCCGATAAAAAAATGATCAAACAGATGCTTCGGGTGTTCATCGAAAATTCCATCAAGTTCACCGGGGAAGACGGCACCATAAAAACCACCCTGCATAAGTCCGGCGGGACCAATCTGGAGATCAAGGTCTGGGACAACGGGGAGGGTATTTCCGAGGAGGACAGTGGGCGGATCTTTGAGCGGTTCTATGTGGCGGAAAAAGCCAGGACCAAGGATAAATCAGGTTCCGGCCTGGGCCTGTCCATCGCCAAATGGATCGCTGACGTCCATCGGGGCACCATTACGGTTAACTCCAGGGTAGGGGAGTATACGGAATTCTCAATTATTTTGCCCAGCTGCCTGAACAAGGTGCCGGTGATGGAAGCTTGACCAAGCTTCCGTCCAAACCTTGCATGGTGGTGGCTAACAGCTCTCAGACAATAAAAATCCGATAGACTTGGTCTACCGGATTTTTTCATCGGTTTTTTTGCAAAGGCTTTAACTGGGTCTTCCCAAGCTTTATTTTTTGGAGGCCTCCATGGTGGACTTTCGAAGACGGTTATACTTATTGATCTTGTAGACTTTGCGGCCGCCGGTATAGAGGGTCTGCAGGATGAAACCGACGAGGAGTCCGGTGAAGATCAGGGCATACCAGGTGCCGATGCCGGATTTTAAGCCTAAATCGTAAATCAGGTTATCCCAGTTCCGCAGGAAATAGAAATTTTGTCCGGCAAAGGCGCCGATGAGCAGTCCGTAGGCCAGAAATCCGAACCGCAGGCTGAAGAACACCAGGATAATAACGGTCAGGGTGATGTATAACCATAAGAAATCACCCAGCAGATCGGGGATGTTCTCAATCTGCAGCAAATCCAGGGGGTTTAATTCGTAGGTATAAATCTCCCAGAAAAAATGGGTCGCTATAAAAATAAATAAGGGCATGGTCCGTAATATGGTTGAAGCTATAAACAGGATCAGTTTTCCGAAGTTTTTCATTTTAGTCCTCCCAAGTTGGTGTGCAGGGCCATGGTCAGACCAGAGGCCTGCTTCAAACTATGATGATTATACTACAATTCAGCCTTATTATACAAAATTAAGATAAATGTGGTATAAAGTTAATCATATTGGAATATTTCGAATAATTCACGGGAGATCCAGGGATCAGACACTAACCAGCGGACCGGGGTTTGTGTATAATAAAGGGGATAGTCCCGCAGGACAGGTAACCTGAAGGGGATTTGGTCCGGCGCTTAGCGAAGAATTGGCAGCCTGTCAAAAGCAGGCTGAATGATTACTTCCCCGAATGGAGAAGGTTGAGTCCTTCCGGGGGGAGAAAAATCGTTAAAGGCAAAAAAACCTTCCGGGGAGCCAAACCCTCCTGCATACCAGACGAAAATGAGGAGAAATATAACTTGAAAAATAAAAATGTCATCGCTGATCTGTTTGATTCAGCAGCTCAAAAGATACTGCCGAAGCGCTCCGTGATCTATTTGATCTATGGGATCGCCGCCGTCTACACCATGGATCTGTTGTTGAATTTTGCCGGGATCACCTGGTTTGCTTCCGCCCTGAGTTTTTTCCGGGGGGAGATCTTCCGGGGACAGGTCTGGCGGATCCTTACCTTTCCCTTCGTTTCCGGATTTCCCGCTACACCCTATACCCTATTCTCGTTTCTCCTCAACATCCTCTTGTTGTATGTAGCTTCAGGCATGCTCCTGGCCAAACTGGGCACCAAAAAAACTAACGGCTTTTTACTAATGTTGTGGTTTTTGCTCACGGTTTGGGGGTTCATTTCCGGCTTCGCCAGTTTTTCCACCGCCATTTGGGGGATCGTTATCCTGGCGGCCCTTTATTCACCGGAATTCCAGATCAACCTCTATTTCGTCCTGCCGGTCAAGGGCACCCTCATCGCCATTTTAAGCTCCCTCTACCTCCTTTGGCGGGGGATTTCCGGAGATATCGGCGCCTTGATCGTTCTCCTGGCGGTTTTGGTTTATTCCTGGGAGCGGATTGCCGAATATCTGGGCATGAAGCAGCGCAGCAACGAGTATAAGACAAAAATCAAGGACGCCCGGGTGGTTCGAAAATACCGTCATAAGTGCAGTGTCTGCGGGGTGACGGAGGTGGACAAGCCGGATATGCTCTTCAGGTTCTGCAGCCAGTGCAATGGGAACTTTGAATACTGCGAGGACCATATCAAAAACCATGAGCATCGGACCAGCGTCATCGACATCTCCACCAAAATGAATAAAAATCAATAAGCCAGCCAAGACTGAGGAAGATTCGTTCCTCAGTCTTTTTAAAGGACTTTTTTAAAAGACTTTTTTAAAACAGCCGTGATTTGGACCGGGGATCCCGTGTTTTTGACAAAACTCCCGGTTGGGGAAATAAAATCCCGGGGAGCTGTAAGGACAATAATCAGGATATAAATTAAAACCGATTGGGCGGGATTGAGGTTTCGTAAAGTGGGGATTATAGGCTATAATGAGATATAGCAATCGTCAACAAGCCATAATACCCTGGTGAGGGGAGGAAACAATATGAGAAAATACGGACTTTCCGCAAAGGGCGTGGAGAAGCAGGTCAAGCTGAATAAGCTCCATGTCTCCGGCAATGTTTGCGGTGAGTATATTGAATATACCATCGCGCAGCATTACAGAAATGAAAACAAGGAAGAGGTGAACTGCACCTACTCCTTCCCGGTGCCGGATACCGCCACTCTGACGGGATTGAGCATCAGTCTGGGCGGTAAGAACCTCACGGGCTCAGTGGAATCCCGAGATGAAGTCATCAAGATCCTGGAGAATGCCAAGGGCGAGGGCTTGAATCCCATTAAGCTGGAAAGCGACGAGGAAGACTCCTTCCAGATTTCCATCGGCAATGTCCTGCCCATGGAGAAGATCATCATTAAAATCACTTATATGGATCAATTGATCTATGATGATAACCTGATCAAGGTCATCATCCCCTCCGTGGTTGGGCCGACCTATACCATTGGGGAAAAAGAACAGGAGATCGGTCAGGCCTCCGACTTCTACCTGTCCCTCATGGTGGAATCCTTCGGCGAGGTCAGCGCCAAGTCCACCAGCCACAAGATCAAGGTGGAGCGGCAGCAGGAGACGTTTCGCAAGATCACCATCGACAAGGGCCAGACTCTGGATCGGGACTTTGTCCTGGTCCTGGAGGAGAAAAAACCCCGTCAGGCAGACGGCATCGCTTACAGCTTCTATGATTCGGAAAAAGAGATGGACAAAGCCATCCTCATGCTCCGCTTTTTTCCGGTCCTGCCGGGGAACGGGCAGCGCGGCCCGAAAAACTACAGCTTTATCATCGACACCTCCCTTTCCATGGAAGGCAAGAAACTGGAACAATCGCAAAACGCTGTTCTAATTGCCTTAAGATCCCTGGAAGAAGGGGACAAGTTCAATGTGATCACCTTCAATTCCGAAGTAGCCACCTTCGCCAGCGGCGGCAAAGTGAAATACACCAGGGACAACTTGGAAGCCGCCACAGAGTGGATCGAAAACCAGCCGGTCCGGGACGGCACCAATATTTTCGGGGCGTTGAAGGAAGCATTGCGGGAAGCCGAATTGGAAGAAGAACCGTCCTATATTTTTCTGTTTTCCGACGACATGGTGGAAAATGAGAATGAGATACTGGACTATATCAAGACCAACATCGGCGATTCCAGGATCTTTCCCATCGGCTTGGATACGGAAGTCAATTCCTACTTTATCAACAAACTGGCTGAAGTCGGCTACGGCATGAGCGATTTCATCGAAGTCGGCCAGCGTGTGGATGACATCATCCTGCGCCAGTTCAACCGGATCCATAATCCGCAGATGGATGTCACCGCCATCGATTGGGGGCAGATGCAGATTGAGCGGACTTACCCGGGGACCATCTCCTATCTCTACGACCGGGAGCCCTTCACCATCTTCGCTGAAGTCACCGGCTGGATCGAAGGCAAGGTCACGGTCAAGGGCATGGTGGGGGATAAAAAGCACAAGCTGACCGCTGATTTGGATAAACTGGAGATCGAGGAAAACTCCAAGCTCATCGAAAAAGTCTGGGCCAGAAAGATGATCGAATCCCTGGAAGAAAAGGAAAGCACCCTGCGCGACCATGAGAAGGAACAGGTCCGGGAGCGGATCCTGGAGCTCTCCAAAGCCTATAACATGCTGTCCTCGGAAACGGCCTTCATCATGATCGAAAGTATTGAGGATCCGGTGTCCGGATATGCCATGAACCGGATCGTCCCGGTGGATATGGATGAGGATACCATGAGGAATTTGAGCGAATCCTTCTTCCTGGACGATACGAGATACTCCGATGATCTGAATATCCGGGAGAAGATGGCGGAAACAGGCATTTCCAGGGATGAGGCAGCCATCGCCATCAAGTTCGACCGGGAGAACCTCCTGCGCATCCTGGCCAGAAATCAGCAGGCCGATGGGGCGTTCAAGGATATTGGCGAAGGGGATCCGGCGGAGATATTGGAGACTACCTTAAAAGGGCTGCTGGCCTTCAACATCGGCAACGAGCCAGTGACCATCTACATCAACAACATCCACAAGGCCTTCAATTATGTCATGAATGCTATTACCGAGCACGAAGACCTGTTGACGGAGCGGAATTTGATGCTTTTGTCCATCGCCTCCAAGTTGGCCGACGGGAAACGCCTGATCCAGGATAAAACCAAAGTCAAGCTGGACAGTCTGTTTGATAATGTCAAACAGGGGGTTTACTCTGACAGTCTGAAGGCAGTGGAATCCGTGGTTGAAAATACCTCAGCCATCCAGATGAAATATATCATGGCGGCAGCCTTGAATATCTCCTCTTCCTTGGTGAAGTATGCGGAAGAAATTTTGGAACTGGATGTGAAGACCAATATCAATAAGCTGGCTGAAGTGGCATTAGCCAAGGCTTTATAGCCGGCTTCAAGGAAGCCTTCAGGAACCAGAGGGATAAACCTTCAATAGTCCATTCAATTGTCCATTAAACAGCAGAAATTTCGCCATAGGGAAATAAAACCAGACAGCATGCCCAGATACTTATATCCGGCCGGGCATGCTGCCTGGTTTTTTGAAGTTTGCTTTTCATGGCTTGCTTGGCTTGCGTGGCTTTCTAAATTTTCATGACATGGGTGGTTTATGGTTGTCTGACCCGGGCAGTAATAATACCGCCTGGAATCATCAATTGACGCTCTGTCCCTGAACGGGCTCTCCGTTGGTGGGCAGGGGCCTGATTGAATTGGACGAATTACCGGGATCTGTCATGGCATCCTTCAGTTCCATCCGGAAGCTTGGGCTGCCAATCAATTCCGTCGGCACGAGAAAATCAAATTTCGTTTGATCAGAGTTTGTCATATATACATAGTAGTCGGTAAAGACATAGCCGGCGGTTAAAAAAGTATTGAAGATGACATCGGCCATTTCCGGCACTTGTTCCGGATCGGTCAGGCCGGGGCGGAAATAGATTTCCACCGCCCGCTGATACTCCGTGGATTTGGGATCAAGCGCCTGATCCAATTTGATCCTGGGGATATTTTCCTCATAATAGTCATAGGAAACATCCACCGATGCCTCGGTCAGTGGGTAGATGGGGGTGGTCAGGCCATCGGCGATGGCCTGGAACTCATACCGCCAGCGGGTCATCGTATTCATCCGCTGGACCACATCCCGCTGGAAGGAATCGGTTATAGTCCCATCGGTCAGGTCCTTGTATACCCAGACGATGGTATCCAGGGACGTTTGGGAGAAGCCCTCCCCCCGCTGGTAGCTGACGCCGTTGCTGTCGTAATCGGTGATGTTGGCCACCAGCCAGTCATGATGTGGGTAAGTCCTTGTCAGGTAGTCTGCGAATTCCTGTTTGACTTCCTCAGTGCCAGGGGCCGACTCATCCCTAATTTTTGCCAGGTCGGGTAATACCGGTGCCAGAGCGTAGGCTTTGGGATTGCCCTCAGTCCAGAATTCTTCAGATGGAGGGGGTGTGGCGGTGTTGGGATCTCCTGCGGCGGGATTTGTCCCAGGGGAATTGGTCAGGGGATTGGCAATGGAATTGGATTTTGAAGTAGTAGTAGTAGTGGTATTGGAGCTGGTATTGGACGTCACGGAGGGCTGGGGGGTATCGCCGGGTATTGCGGCAGTTGTTCGATTATTCAGGCTGCCGGCAGGATTGGTCTGACAGGCGGTCAAGGCCAACAGCAGGAGGAGTCCGGCAGTGCAGAAGATTGGCTTGTGTTTCATGAAAACTCCTTTCCCTGCCTCGGGACAGGGGAGAAATGAATAATTATAAATGGATGGATTTTCGATCCGTTTGGCTTGATTATAACAAATAGAACAGGGGCAGGATCAATAAATCGCCACCCCTGGATCCAAAATATCCAGTGAAAATAAATCAAAAATAAATTTTTGGATAATTATCCCCAGATATTTAATTTAAGCCCTTTCAAGGGTTATAATGGGAATGTAGGGTTTAAGCTCATCATTAACATTCATGCCGAGAATCATACCGAAAACAGCCTGTGATAGGGCCGTAAGTTGTCGGGAAACCAATATTTTTTAGGGCCTAAAATTGATGAAATGACAAAGATGTTTTTTCCAGCAGACCTTTTATCCGCTGGAAATCAACAGGCATGCCATTCTGGCAGGTTGTGAACTGTCTGGCAATGAATTTTCATCAATTTTATTTCGTGAAAACATATTTGGGTTTTGTAAACGACTAATTTATAATGTTATTGAAACTTGAATCAACTAAATAAAATCATTTGGAGGTTTTAGTATGGACAATGTTAAACGGACTCCGATATTTGGTGCTTATGCCAAATATAATGGATCGAACGTAACCTATGCCGGATGGGAAATGCCGGTGCAGTACGAAGGACTGGTTCCTGAACACAATGCAGTCAGAAATGATGCAGGTATCTTTGATGTATCCCACATGGGTGAGATCACCGTCAAGGGCAAGGATGCCCTGAAGTTTATCAATCATCTCGTCACCAATGATATTTCCAAAATAGTTGATAACCAAGTTATGTATGCAGTGTTGTGCTATCCCGACGGCGGCGTAGTCGATGATTTATTGGTTTACAGATTCGGCCCGGAGGATTTCTTCATAGTTGTCAATGCTTCCAATTGTGACAAGGATTTCGAATGGTTCAAGGGCAACGATGGACTTTATGATGTCGTAGTCGAAAATGTTTCCGACAAGTGGGCTCAGATCGCTGTTCAGGGGCCAAAAGCTCAGGAATACCTCCAGAAACTGACCGATCAGAACCTTGACGATATCAAGTTTTTCTTTGTGAAAAAAGATGTCAAAATCGGCGGCATCAACACCATGATCTCCAGAACCGGTTATACCGGCGAAGACGGCTTTGAAATCTATTGTGCTCCAGAAGACGGCCAGAAGCTGTTTGAAGTGGTCGCTGATGCAGGCGTTAAGCCAATCGGTCTGGGCGCCAGAGACACCTTGAGATTTGAAG
>CAZOTM010000019.1:0-17700 GCA_964582675.1 uncultured Clostridiaceae bacterium | reverse complement strand
GGGCAATCTGCAAAAAAACATGGTAATTGGTGAGTTTAACCTTTATAATGGAAAGGTAAATGTTACGGAGGTAATGAAAAATTTATGAGTTATTTATTTGGTAAATCGGTTATTTTGACTTCATCTACGGATATAATGGCCATTCTCACAAGTCTTCTTCCCATGCTGGCTCTGTTGGCCATATCATATTTCTTATTGATTAAGCCGGAGAAGAAACGGAAACTTGAGTACCAGTCCATGTTGGCGGATCTGAAAGTCAATGATGAGATCCTGACCAAGGGTGGGATTGTGGCAAAAATCATCAAGATGGATGATGGCGTCCTGGTCATAGAGTCCGGTCCGGAAAGGGTCAGAATCAGAGTGGTCAAGGAAGCGGTCATGCGCAAGATGGAATCCAGCGAACCCATCACTGTAGAAGAATCCTAGGATCAGACGATATTGAAAATATCCTGGCATTGTAGTAACATTAATCCAGGTAAAACCAGCAGACATGATTTTTTACGGGGGTAATAATGATGAAGAGAATAAAAACGATCAATCGCAAGAACTTAACAAAAAGTTTGACCAAGCCGGGATGCAAGGAATGTGCAAACTCATGCCAGTCAGCATGTAAAACATCCTGTACCGTTGCAAATCTGGCTTGCGAGAACTAATAAAGTAGAAACCGGGCAACGTTGAGTTGCCTTTTATTTTTGAGGAGGGCCAATGACACGAATACACAAATTCACCGTTGACGATACAAATTATGTCCTGGATGTCAATTCCGGTTCGGTGCATATAGTTGATGATCTGGTATTTGCAATGCTGGATGAAGTTTCCCTGGAAACGCTGGAAGCACTGAAGCTGAGACTGGGCAGTCAATCTTGCGAAGCTGACATCGAGGAAGCTTATGCTGATGTGCTGGAACTGGTCTCGGGAGAAATGCTTTATTCGGAGGATCTTTACGAGGCTATTGCCAGAGACGGCGACGGTATGGACTATGTTAAAGCCCTCTGTTTAAATGTCATCCACGACTGCAACCTGAGGTGCAAATACTGCTTTGCCGATGAAGGGGAATACCACGGCAAACGGGAGATCATGAGCGTAGAAACCGGTAAACAGGCCATTGATTTTGTGATCAGGGCATCCGGTCCAAGACGCAACCTGGAGGTCGACCTGTTTGGCGGGGAGCCCTTGATGGCTTTTAAAAACATCAAAGAGATCGTCGATTATGCAAAGCTTAAGGGCGCCGAAGCCGGGAAAAACATCCGCTTCACCATGACCACCAACGCCACCTTATTGAACGATGAGAACATGGAGTACCTTGACAAGAATATGTCCAATCTGGTACTTTCCCTGGACGGCCGGCCATCGGTCAATGATAAAGTCCGGGTGAGGCTGGACGGCAAGGGGTCCTTTGATCAATCCATGCCGAAAATCAGGGAAATGGTCCGACGCCGGACCAAGGGCAAGCAATACTATGTCCGGGGGACCTTTACGAGACAGAATCTGGATTTTTACGAGGATTTTAAATATCTGAAGGAGGAGGGATTTGATGAGATTTCCATCGAACCGGTGGTATTGCCCGATGGCCACAGCCTGTCCTTAAGGCCGGAGGATATCCCGATCATCAAAGACCAGTATGATAAACTTTACCATGATCTGTTAGGAGCCAAGCGGGATGGCAGTAATGTCAAATTCTATCACTTCAACATCGATCTGTCCGGGGGACCCTGCGTCTATAAACGAATATCAGGCTGCGGTGCCGGATTTGAATATGTAGCTATCGCTCCCTCCGGGGACATTTACCCCTGCCACCAGTTTGTGGGCAACCCGGAGTATGTCATGGGCAATCTCCAGACCGGCATCCTCCGGAAGGATCTGTCGGAAAAGTTCAGGGAGGCCCATATATACAACAAACCGGTATGCCGGGATTGCTGGGCCAGATTCTACTGCTCCGGCGGCTGCCAGGCAAACAACATCAACTTCACAGGGAATATATTAATGCCCTACGAATTGGGCTGCGAACTGCAGAAGAAACGAATTGAAACGGCCATCGCCCTAAAAGCTAAAATAATGGATGAGGAACAGGTGTAAAACTGACTATGAACACAAAGCGAAAAAAGAGCAGTCTTATTATTCTGATCATAATAATACTTTTGACCGCCGTGACCAGTTATGCCGGACTTTTCGGCATCACAGCCGGAGATTACCGGGTCAAGACCTTTGGCGAGGTCATCGTCAAGGGCTTGGATCTGAAGGGCGGTACTTCCGTCCTCTTGGAGGTCCAGGCGGAGGATATCGATGCCCAGGGACTGGAGAGAGTCCGTGAACTGGTGAACATGCGGGTCAATTCAACCGGCGCCATCGATGCCTCCATCACTACCGAAGGTACCAAACGGATCCGGGTGGATATCCCCGGGGAATATCAAACCAAAGAGATCGTAGAGACCCTCAGCAAGACCGGCAACCTGACCTTCAAGGACGAGGCTGGCACCGTGGTTCTAGAGGGCAAGGACATCGAGGTGGCCAGCGCCGGAGTAGATGAATTCGGTAAATTCATCGTCAATCTGAAAATGAAACCGGAGGGCATCCAAAAATTTGCGGATGCCACAACCGCCAACGTGGGCAAACGGATATCCATCAACATGGATGATGAGATCCTGTCCAACCCAACGGTGAATACAGCAATTTTGAACGGTGATGCCCAAATCACCGGCAGCCAAACGGAAGCCGAAGCCAAACTATTGGCGTCCATGATCAATAATGGGGCACTGCCATACCCGGTGAAAGCCATTTCCGTTAAGAATGTGGGCGCCACTTTGGGATCGACAGTGCTGCCCAATGTTAAAATCGCCGGGATTTTAGGCATCGCAGGTATTTTCCTGGTCATGGTGTTCTTTTACCGGGTTCCCGGGATGATCGCCTCCCTGGCCCTGGTCATATTCTCCCTGGGCCTGCTGTTCCTGACCTACGGGCTTAAGATCTCCATGTCCCTGGCTGGTATCGCCGGATTCCTTTTATCCGTCGGTATGGCGGTGGATGCCAACGTCCTGATCTTTGAGCGGATCAAGGAAGAACTGCGGACCGGACTGGATATCAAGAAGGCCATCAATGCCGGCTTCAGCCATGCCATGTCATCCATCCTGGATGCCAACATTACCACGCTGATCTCCGGATTCATCCTTTACTATGTAGGCTCCGGAACGGTTCGGGGATTTGCCTTGAACTTGATTTTAGGAGTCGTCCTATCCATGTTCACGGCGGTCTTGATTACCAGGTTCCTGGTGAATTTAGCCTATAAAGCCGGGCTGCTGGCCACTCATGCCGCCTTCGGCGTGACCGGCAAACCGGAGCGGACCTTCAATTTTCCGTTCTTCAAAAAAAGGTACACCTTCTTTGCTCTGTCGGCTGTGGTGATCGGCGCCGGCCTGGTGTTCGGAATGATCAAAGGGCCGAACATGGGGATCGATTTTGTGGGCGGCACTCAAGTCACCGTCAACTTTGCCGATAAAACCATCAATAAGCCGGAAGTGGATGACCTTCTGAAAAAATATGATGCCACCATCGTGACCACAGTCAATGAAGGCAACAATTTGGAGATCAGATCCCAAAACCTTGATACGGTGGGCTTTGATCCGGCGCTGAAAGAATTGGAAGCGAAGTACGGCCTGAATGCCAATGCCGTTCAAAGCATCGATGAGATCGGTGCCGCCATCGGTTCAGAGCAGACCAGAAAAGCCATCATCGCCTCGCTCCTGTCAATTTTGGCGATCCTGTTATACGTGGCCGTGCGGTTTAATTTCAGCTTGGGCGTCGGTGCCATTGTGGCCCTGGTCCATGATGTCTTGTTTACCCTGTCCATGTACATGCTATTCCGGATCCCCATCAACTCCCCGTTTATCGCAGCCATCCTTACCATCATCGGTTACTCCATCAATGATACAGTCGTTATCTTTGACCGGATCCGGGAAAACCTGGCCATGCGAGGCAAGCGTCACTTAGAGGAGGTCACCGATCATTCCATATCCCAGACCATGGTCCGGACCATCAACACCTCCCTGACCGTCTTGATCATCCTGGTCCTGATGTACTTCATCGTACCGCAGATCAGAGACTTTACCCTGCCCCTGCTGCTGGGCACCCTTTCCGGTGTTTACTCCACCGTCTTCATCGCGTCACCCATCTACGTCATGATCGAAAACAAAATCAAGGGCAAACTTGGCGCCAGCGAATACCAGGGAGCCAAGAAAACCGAAGCGGTAAATGCGGTGGCCGATAAGGCGCCGGGCGGTGCCATTGCCGCCAATGCCACAGGAACAGCGGGCAAACCCAAGACCAAGAATGCCGTCAAGCCTTATTCCAATAAATACGTCAAAAAGCCGAAGGCTCCCATCAAACGGGAAGATCCCTTTGCCTATAAACCCAAAACCAGCCTGACGGATGAGACAGCGCTCATTGGCAATGAAGCGGCAGAGCCCGGTATGCCAGAAACAGCCATCACCAACGATGGCAGCAGTGCCGAGCAGGTTTAGGCAAACTCACCGGTCATTTGATTGGATTTGAGCGCGCCAATACCGGGAAATAGATTCCAGGCAGAATGATAAAACAGGAAAAGATCCCCGCAGGCCATTGCAAGAATATGGTCGGCGGGGATCTTATTTCGGTTAAAATCAACGGCAGACTATGGAGTCAACCGCTTGTCGGTTCCTAAACCACATGTTTTAACCATGCGGTGGATTGTATATTCATTCACGGAGTAAAGACAATCCACGAATAACGTAATACTAATCATTCCCTGCCCTTTGATTTTTAAGCCTGACTATGGAACGTTTCTTCTAAATAAAGTAATCGAGAGTGGGATAGATTCAATCAAGCCCCTTAAAACCAGCCGCAGAATGCAGGGGGCGGAAGATCTTCCTGCAGGGGGCGGGGACGAAGATGGGAGGGGGAATGGGAAACTTTTACCCGGACTGAAATTATTAGATTGGCCATGGACTTGAGGAGGAGCTGATCCTGTTTTTTGGAAGTCGCGGCGGGTCAGGGCATTCCCTTGGGATCATCTGGCGGTGGTGATAATGGAATAAAATCAGTAATAAAAACAGGATAAGCCGAGGTGGCACCAATTATGGTGCCACCCCGGCTTATTAAAAGTATATTTGATCATAAGTTTTAATGGTTTGGTTAGGTTTTTATAGGTTTCTTTATCTACTTAAGGCTTCAGGCGTATTTATTGTCTTTCCGGATTTTTCAAGGAAAGAGGTTCATAGGGCTTCAGAATTGGTGACGATGATCTCCAGTACTTCGTCCCGGGACATATCCAGGGCAGTGGCGATTTCGCTCAATATGAGCTTTTCTGCTTTGCGGAGGTAGGAAAGATCGGTGGTGCTGAGTTTCTTGCCAGTGGATTCCAGCTTGGTTTTCTTGGACCGGATGGTTTTTACCAGCTTGAGCAATTCCATGGTGGAACCGACAGAGATCGTCTGGGAATACATATCCTTCAGTTCCTTATTGTTAAGATCATTGATATCCATAGTCTTCAGTTCGGTGATCGAAGTGATGAGTTCTCTGGCGGTGACAGCAGTAACGATCGGTCTCATGAAAACCCTGGAGTCAACCGGAGTATATGTTTTTCCCTCACTGTAAACAGGGGAAAGCACATAATATAATTTATCAGTTTTAGTACCGGCTATTTCAGGAACGCAGATATCGTCCACCCTGAATACACCTTCAGAGCCATACATGATCATATCATTTACCTTGTACATATTCGACCTCCTATGTAACAAAAAGAAAACGCGAACTGTGGAGTTGCGTCATACAAACGTCGCATATACATAATAACACATTCTCAGGAAAAAGGCAAATCTAACTAAAGATTGCTAATGTAGGTCGGATTTTATATTAAACTATACGATATTTGTTCCTCATTATTTTATTATTCTATCCACCGATTAATATAGTATAATTTAGGGGCAACAACTTATTGAAAGGCAGCAATACTGGAGGATCACATGGATTTTAAAGAACATATCAGAGTCATAGAAAACTTTCCCAAGGAAGGGATCAGTTTCAAGGACATTACCACCATCATCAAGGATGGACCGGTATTTAAGGCCCTTATTGATGAAATGGTGGAGCACTTGAAGAGTTTTCAGGTGGATGCCATCGCCGGGCCGGAGGCCAGGGGATTCATCTTTGGGGTGCCCATCGCCTACGCCCTTGGTGTCGGCTTCATTCCGATCCGGAAACATGGCAAGCTTCCGGCGGAGACCTTTGATCATACCTATGAGCTGGAGTATGGGGTGGATACCGTGGAGGTCCACAGGGATGCCATCAAACCAGGCATGCGCGTGGCCCTGGTGGATGATCTGCTAGCTACCGGAGGGACCATCCAGGCCTGTGCCAAGCTCATGGAGGAAGCGGGGGCACAAGTCGTGGCTTTGAGCTTTGTCATTGAATTGACAGGCTTAAACGGCAGGGATAAGCTCCAGGGATATGATGTAACATCCCTTGTTTCCTACGAAATGTAGACATTTTGGGTGTTTATCTAATATAATATAAACACCTATGAACTATGAAAAGTCCTGAAAAGGACTTTTTTGTTAATAAACAAATGTAAAAGGAGGGGTGGTCATGATCAAGAATCTTTTGTCCAAGATCGACAAAGCCGGCAGCATTGATAAAGAAATCGTCGTAAAAGCCTATAATCTTGCCAATGCGGCTCATAAAGGCCAAATGAGACTGTCCGGTGAGCCATATGTCATCCATCCCATTGAAGTGGCCACCATTCTGGTGGACATTGGCATGGATACCGCAACCATCGCCGCCGCCCTTTTGCATGATGTAGTGGAAGACACCACGACCAGCTACGAGGATATCGAAAAGGAATTTGGCCATGAAGTAGCTGAGCTGGTGGAGGGTGTCACCAAATTAGGCAAAATCGAATATAAAAGCAAAGAAGAAGAGCAGGCAGATAATGTCAGAAAAATGGTCTTGGCCATGGCCAAGGATATCCGGGTGGTTTTGATCAAGCTGGCTGACCGGCTGCATAATATGAGGACCCTGCGCTTTAAAAGCCCTGAAAAACAAAAAGAGAAGGCCAAGGAAGTATTTGATATTTATGCACCCCTGGCCCATCGGCTGGGTATGTTCCGCATCAAGTGGGAGTTGGAGGATTTAGCCTTTCGCTATATGTATCCCACGGATTACTACGAGTTGGTGGATCAGATCGCCGAGAAACGGAAGGAACGGGAAGATTATTTAGAGCGGGTCATGAACGAAATCAAGGAAAAACTCACCGAGGCTGAAATAGTCTGCGACATCGAAGGCCGGCCCAAACATTTTTATTCCATATTCAAAAAGATGAACAATAAAAGCAAGAGCCTGGATCAGATCTTTGATCTCACCGCCGTCCGGCTCATTGTGGATTCCATCAAGGACTGCTATGCGGCCCTGGGGATCGTGCACACCATTTATAAGCCTCTGCCCGGGCGGTTCAAAGACTATATTGCCATGCCCAAACCGAATTTATACCAGAGTCTTCATACCACAGTGATCGGCCCCCAAGGCAAGCCCTTTGAGATCCAAATCAGGACCAGGGAAATGCACAAGGTGGCAGAATACGGTATCGCAGCCCACTGGAATTATAAGGAAAACACCTCTGCCACGAACCTTGACGATAAATTGAAGTGGCTGAGGGATATGCTGGAATGGCAGAAAGACACTTCCGATGCCGACGAATTCATGGAAGGCTTTAAAATTGACTTATTCGAAGATGAAGTCTTTGTCTTTACCCCCCGGGGCGAAGTCATCAACCTGCCCAATAATTCCTGTCCCATCGATTTTGCCTACCGGATCCATACGGATGTGGGCAATCGCGCCATGGGCGCCAAGGTTAACGGACAGATGGTCCCCCTGGATTACAAGCTGAAAACCGGCGAGATCGTCGAGATCGTTACCTCCAATTCCAACAAAGGACCGTCCATCCATTGGCTGAGCATTGTCCAAAGCAATCAGGCAAAAGTCAAGATCCGCGCCTGGTTCAAAAAAGAAAAACGGGAAGAAAACATTGCCAAAGGCAAGGAACTCCTGGAAAAGGAGGCGAAACGGCAGGACCGGAATTTCGCAGACATTGCCAGAGGCATCCCCCTGCATAAAATGATTGAAAAATACCACGGCCATTCCATTGAAGATCTGTTTGCCGTGGTGGGAGCCGGCCAGATCAGCCCGTCCATGATCGTCAGTTATTTCAAGGCGGAGGCGGACGAAAAAGAGCGCAAGGAAAAGCCGGTGTCCATGCATGACGAAATCGTCACCGCCGAGAAGATCATCGAACAAAGCAAAAAGAAGGCGGAAGAACGGAAAAAGAAGAAAAGCAAATCTTTCTTCGGCGTTAAAGTTACGGGGATGGATAATGTGGAAGTCCGCTTCTCGAAGTGCTGCAACCCTCTCCCGGGGGATGACATCAAAGCCTACATCACCAATTTTCGGGGTATTTCAGTGCACCGGACCGACTGTCCGAATTTTATCTCCCTCCTCCAGACCGAGGATCCATCCAGATTTGTCCAGGTGGAGTGGCAGTCCCAGTCCGAGGAGCTTTACTCTGCCCGTTTGATGATCATCGCCAGGGACCGGGGCAACCTGATCACGGATGTCATGATGGTTATGAGTGATCTTAAAATCTCCATTAACGGGATGAATGCAGAAAGCAAAAACGACGGCAATTCCCAGATCTCCATATCCATGCTGATTTCATCCAGCTCCCTGCTCAATGAAGTCATTAAACGGCTGAGGAAGATCCCCAGCGTCCAGGATGTATACCGGATCGGCAACGCATAGGAGGCATAGCGATGAGAGCGGTTATTCAAAAGGTATCAAGTTCCCAGGTGGAAGTCGACGGCATTGTGACAGGATCCATCCAGAGAGGCTTCAATGTCCTCTTGGGGATCGCTGTCGATGATACCGACGAGGACATCCGCTATATCGCCGACAAGATCGCCGGCCTTAGGGTATTTGAGGACCAGGCAGGCAAGATGAATGTGTCCATGGAGGACATCAAGGGGGAGATCCTGTTGATTTCCCAGTTCACCCTCTACGGGGATGCCAGAAAGGGCCGCCGGCCTTCCTTTATCAAGGCATTGGGCGGAGACGAAGCCAAACTGATCTATGAGCGAATGGCAGGGGTTTTAAGGGAAAAAGGCTTCAAGGTCGAAACCGGGATTTTCGGTGCGAACATGCAGGTCACCATCGTCAATGACGGCCCGGTGACGATCCTCCTGGATTCCCAAAAAACCTTTTAGCAATCAGATAAACCGAGGAGAGATAGATGAAAATTGAGTTATTGACCCTGGGTATCTACCAGGCAAACTGTTATGTTGTTTCAGAGGGTGAAAATTGCTTTATTGTCGATCCCGGTGAAAGAGCCGACAAAATCAAGGAATTTTTGCAGGAAAACCATCTGACACCCCGATTCATCCTGCTGACCCATGGCCATCTGGACCATGTAGGGGCGGTGGATGAGCTCATGGATGACTATATGATCGAGACTTATATGAGCCCCTTGGACAAACGATCCATCGACAAGGGGGTCCGGATCTTCGGCAAAGTCTTCCATGATACCACCCCGGTGGAGGATGGGGATGAAATCGTCTTTCAGGATAAGATCATCAAAGTCATCGCAACCCCCGGGCATACCCTGGGCGGCCTTTGCTTTTTGGTCGACAACCACTTATTCTCCGGGGATACCCTGTTTCGGAGCTCCGTGGGAAGAACGGATCTTGAGGGTGGGTCCCATGAAAGTCTGGTCTTGTGCATTAAAACCAAATTAATGAGCCTGCCGGAGGCTACCATCGTATACCCGGGACATAATGCAGCCACCACCATCGGGGCGGAGAAAATCAATAATCCATTTCTTGGCTAGGAGTTATTTTTTGCCTGATTACCTTCAATCAGGCAATAGACGTCATTGAGCATAAATCATCAACTAGACGAAAGAATATGTCAAGCCGGCTTGGGCAAAGCCCAGCCGTCATGTTTGTTATTGAAGCCTTGGATTAAAACCATGGATCTATGCGTGGTTTTAAGACCCGGCAGATGGAAGAAATGTAATGGGGGATCAGAGGATGGATGGCAAGGACCTGAAACAATCATTATCCATCGGCACCTTCAATGAAGAGTCCGTGTTCCACCTGTATCATACAGCCAGGCTGTTTTATCCGGATTGGGACATCAAGGTTTCCGTCCAGGCAATAACCCCCGACATCTATCTGGGGGAGACATCGGCAGGACTCTATGTCACCGATGGGACCTCCCGGCTGGATTCGCCAGGAAGGGACAAGGAATCCATCAAACGCCTCCTCTACCGGTTTTTAGCCTCAACCACCGGCAAGACCATTCCCTGGGGGACCCTGATCGGCGTTCGCCCGACCAAAATCGCCTCCCGGATGTTATCTGAGGGCAGGAGTGAAGGGGAGATCCGGGACTTCTACCGGGAGACCTATTTGACTTCCGATGGGAAAATCGACCTGGCCCTGGATGTGGCAAAGCGGGAGGAGCGGATCCTCCGCGGGGAGAAGGAAAATGTCTGTGGGATCTACATCGACATGCCGTTTTGTCCCACCAGATGCTTTTATTGCTCATTTTTGTCCCTCCCGTCCTCCCAAACAGCGCTGATGGCTGAATATCTGGCTGCCCTGGAAAAGGATATTATCGCCACCGGCCGGATGATCAAAGAATTTGATCTCCACCCGGCCTATATCTATTTTGGCGGTGGGACGCCGACCTCGCCGGATGACCTCCCATTTGAAAAAATCATGGGATTGATCGATGAGTATTTTGTAAAAGACCACGATATTTCCGAATTCACGGTGGAGTGCGGCCGGCCGGATACCATGAACGAGGCCAAGTTTGCCTCCATGAAGGTTCATGGCTGCGGCCGGATCAGCATCAATCCCCAGTCCTTCTGCGACCGGACACTGAAAGCCATGGGGCGGACCCATTCAGGGGAGGATATCATCAGGGCTTACCGGGCGGCGCGAAGTGCCGGATTCGGTTGTATCAACATGGATGTCATTTTGGGTCTGCCCTCTGAGACCGAGGCGGATGTGGCAATGACCATGGAGGAGATCATCCATCTGGATCCGGAAAATGTCACGATCCATGGCCTGGCCGTCAAACGGGGATCCGTCATCAAGGAATCGGGGAGGTTTCATTTGCCCGACGAAGCAACCGTCCAGAGGATGTTTGAGGTCGCCTACCAAAAGCTGTATGGGGCAGGCTACAAACCATATTACCTCTACCGGCAGAAAAACATTTCCGCCAACCTGGAAAATATCGGTTTTTCAAAACCCGGTTGGGAAGGATACTACAATATGGCCATGATGGAAGAAACCATCTCGATCATCGCCTGCGGAGCATCCGGTATGAGCAAACAGATCACCGTGGAAAACGGCCAACGGAAGATCAGGCGGTATTCCTCCTACAAAGACGTCCGCCGGTATATCGACAATCTGGACCAGATCATTCATGATAAAAGACAATTGATGGAAGCGATCGCCTTCCCGATAAAGGAGTTTAAATAATGGCATTTCAAGCACAAAAGGGAACGAAGGATATGCTGCCTCAGGATGCATATAAGTGGGATCATATCAAGGATACATTCAAAGGCGTTTGCCAAGGGTTCGGGATCCGGGAGATCGCGACCCCGATTTTTGAGGCTACGGAGCTGTTTGAACGGGGGGTGGGAGAAACCACCGACGTGGTCCAAAAAGAAATGTATACCTTCAATGATAAAGGCGGCCGGTCCATCACCTTGAAGCCGGAAGGCACGGCCGGAGCGGTCCGGGCTTTCGTGGAATCCGGCATGTATGGGGATGCCCAGCCCACCAAGATGTTCTACATTACCCCGGTTTTCCGCTATGAAAATGTTCAAAAGGGCCGGCTTAGAGTCCATCATCAGCTGGGGGTGGAGATCTTCGGCAGCGATGAAGCCTCCGCCGATGCGGAAGTGGTTGCCGTCGCCCTCAAAACCATAGCCAGGATCGGCATCAAGGATGTGCAGCTGCACATCAACTCCATCGGCCATCCGGAATGCCGTAAGGACTACAATGTCGTCCTGAAGGACTTTTTGCGGCCCCATCTCCATGAACTATGCAGCACCTGCAACGACCGGTTTGAGAAAAATCCCATGCGGATCATTGACTGCAAAGTGCCAGCCTGCAAAGCCATCGTCAATTCTGCCCCCAGGATGATGGAGCACATCTGTGATGACTGCCGGGAGCACTTTGAGAGCTTTAAACAGTATTTGGCAGCCTGCTCCATTCACTACACCATCGACACAGGGATCGTCCGCGGGTTGGACTATTACTCCAAGACGGTTTTTGAGATCATCAAAGACGAAGCCACCATCTGCGGCGGCGGACGGTATGACTATCTCATCGAGGAGATCGGCGGACCTCATACACCGGGAGTGGGCTTTGGCATGGGCATTGAACGGATCCTCCTCCAGCTGGAGCGGGACAGCATAGTGATCCCGGAACCGCAGCGATTTGATATTTTTGTGGGATCCATGGATAAACCGTCAAAATTAAAGGCGGTGGAGATCGTCAACGACTTAAGAGATCTGGGGATCAGAGCCGAAGCCGATCACATGGGCCGATCCTTGAAAGCCCAAATGAAATATGCCAATAAATTGGCGGTGACCTATACGACCGCGCTGGGGTCGGATGAATTGGAAAATGGAAAGATCACGGTCAAGAGGATGGGCGATGGGACTAAAATGGAATGCAGCCTTAACGCCGGGGCCATCGCTGAACTCATCACAAAGCAGGAGCAATAAATGGGAGAATCATTAGGAAATTTTAAACGTACGGATATGTGCGGAGATTTAAGGGTAGGAGATATCGGCAGGATCGTCACCGTCATGGGTTGGGTCCAGACCAATCGGAACAAGGGATCCATCATCTTCTGTGATCTGCGGGACCGAAGCGGGATCTTGCAGATCGTCTTCCGGGACGAAGTGTCAGGCGAAGCCCTGGAGAAAGCGAAAAACCTCAGACGGGAATTCTGTATCGCCGTCAAGGGTGAAGTGGTCAGACGGGAGAGCGCCAACAGCAACATCCCCACCGGGGAGCTGGAAATCAATGCGCTGGAGCTGAAGATCCTCTCCGAGTCCGATACTCCTCCCATTGAGGTCAAAGTTGGGCTGGATGCGTCGGAGACTGTCCGAATGAAGTACCGATATCTGGACCTCAGACGTCCCGATATGCATCAAATCATGAAGGTCAGAAGCCAGGCAGCCCATTCGGTCAGGGAATATTTCAACAGCGCCGGTTTTTTGGAAGTGGAAACGCCGATTTTGACCAAGTCGACGCCGGAGGGAGCCAGGGATTATCTGGTACCCTCGAGAAATTATCCGGGATATTTTTATGCCCTGCCTCAGTCCCCTCAGCTGTTCAAGCAGCTGTTGATGGTTTCCGGGGTAGACCGTTATTTCCAGATTGCCAAGTGTTTCCGGGATGAAGACTTAAGGGCCAACCGTCAGCCGGAATTCACCCAGATCGACGTTGAAATGAGCTTTGTGGATCAGGACGATGTCATTGCGGTGAACGAAGGACTCATAAAAAAGGTCTTCAAGGACATTTTGGATTATGACGTGCCGACCCCCTTTAAACGGATTACCTGGCGGGAAGCCATGGATAAATACGGGTCCGATAAACCGGATCTAAGATTTGGGATGGAGATCCAGGATTTGACGCAAACTGTCCGGGATACGGAGTTTGCTGTGTTTAAAAATGCCATCGACGGCGGCGGCTCGGTTCGAGCCATCGTTTTAAAGGGTAAGGCGGACCTGGGCAGAAAAGATATCGACCGGCTGGGTGAATTCGTCAAGACTTATAAAGCCAAGGGGCTGGCTACCATTGCCGTGAAGCCGGATGGCATCAAGTCCTCCCTGGCCAAATTTTTCAACGAAGCGCAAACGGAAAGGATCATCAAGGCCTGCGGGGCACAAACCAACGACCTTATTTTAATTGTGGCGGACAAGGATGCGGTGGTTTTCCAGGCGCTGGGTGCCTTACGGCTGGAACTGGGGAAGAAATATGAGCTCTTCGACAAGACGGAATTCAATTTCACCTGGATCACTGAATTCCCCCTCCTGGAATTTGCGGAAGAAGAAAATCGTTATGTGGCTGCCCACCATCCCTTTACCAGCCCCATGGACGAAGACCTCCCGATCCTTGAAACCGATCCGGGAAAAGTCCGGGCCAAAGCCTATGACATGGTTTTAAACGGGGAAGAATTGGGCGGGGGATCCATCAGGATCCATGATTCGGAGCTGCAGGAGAGGATGTTCAAGCTGTTGGGTTTCAGCCGGACGGAAGCCTGGGCCAGATTCGGATTCCTCCTGGAGGCCTTTAAATACGGGCCGCCGCCCCATGGCGGACTGGCCTTCGGATTTGACCGGCTCATCATGTTCCTGGCCGGAACGGACAATATCAAGGACGTTGTGGCGTTCCCCAAGAACCAGAATGCCTTCTGCCCCTTGACGGAAGCGCCCAATGTTGTGGATGACAAGCAGCTCCAGGAGCTTGGCTTGGCCATCCTTCCCAAAAATGATGCTGAAGCAATGGCGAAGGAGTGATGTGAAAATGGGGATAAAGCTGCTGAAACCTGTTACCATAGTTCTTAACCTGGCAATGGCAGTGGGGTTGTTTTTGCTGATGACTGCGAATAAGACCCCCGTCGATCAGAAGGTGGTTGGGTTAATCGTGTTTCTTATATCCAATCAGATCATCCTGACACTACTCTTCTTCGCCCTGGGAAAGCTTATGTCCGTAATGAGACTGCCAGGGGCCAAATTCAATACCTATGCCTACCACCTGTGGCCCTTGGCACTGCTGACGATATATGCTGTGTATATTTTTGTCATGCTCAGATTTGCCGATTACTCGCCTGGTCGGATCATCATGATCGGACTGATCGGAGCGGCCATCGGCCTGACCCTCCTTTGTCAGTTGGGGGGAGCCATTGCTGATAAACGAAGCAATTCCAAAAAATTCGCCATCCGATTGGAGAATGCCGGTGGTGCCCTTGGCGGATTCGAGATCCTGGGGTCCATGACCGGAACCTATCAGGACGGGATCATTGTTGGGATGGAAGCCATCCCTTATACCTCCCTCCAATCCATGCATCGGTCCGCGGATTCCATCATCATCGAGGGTCATGGGGAGCGAAAAACGGAAATCATCTTGATCTCTGGAAAAGCCAAGCAGTTCTTCACGGAACTTTTAGGGGAAAAACTCAATATGCCCAAACGGGAAGTCAAGTCAGGTCTAAATCTAAAACGGGCTGAACCCAAACGCATGAAATCCGGCAGGAAGTAACCCGATTTTACAGTAAACTTGATCCGAAATCTAACCGACCTGAAACAATGCTCAAACTGAAAAATGTTCGACCTGAATAAAGTCCGACCTGAATAAAGTCCGACCTGAAATAAATCTGGAAGAACAACCGCCGAATGGCTCGAAGGCAGGCCGCCGGCAGGTACGCAAATAAGGGGGATTATCATGTTAAAAGAAATGAATCTCGAGGAATTTACACTGGAATTGGCGTCTGCATCGCCGGCACCCGGCGGGGGCTCTGCCTCCGGGGTGGCTGGAGCATTGGCCGCCAGCCTGTCAACCATGGTCATGAACCTTACCATCGGCAAACCTGTCTCCGCAGGCTATTCCGAGGAATGGCAGCAAAGACTCCGGGCGGCGAAAGCTGTCAGCGATGAAGCTCGGGGAAAGTTCCTGGAGCTGATGGAAGACGACACCAAAGGCTTTTTGAACTATATGGCGGCGATCAAGCTGCCCAAAACCACGGACGAAGAGATCCTCCACCGCAAAGCAGCCATTGAAGCAGCCAAGCAGGCAGTTTTGGAGGTACCGAGAACCATCGCCCTTGAAGCAGTCAAATTGTACGATGCCATTGAGACCGCCTCCCAGATCGGAAATCCATCCGCCCTGTCCGATGCCGGAGTAGCTTCCCTGCTGCTGGATACAGCGGTCAAGGGGGCAGTCTATAATGTCAAAATCAATCTGCCCATGGTAAAGGATGAGACCTTGAAGAAAACCTTGTTTGAGGAAGCGGAAAAGCTGACCGCAATGAGCATTGAGCGTTCGGGAGGGATTTTCCGGCATGTGACCGACACCTTGAACCGTCAGATATGATGCAGGACCTGCAAGTGGATATTAAACAGCTTATGGAGTTCCGTAACAACGGAGCTCCATACTCGCAATTTAGCGCTGAATATGATAAAGTCTGCGGCAAATACCGGGGTCTCCCAGGCGGAAATTGGGGGGCGGAGCCTTTGACGCTGGGGGAGATCTTCCGCCGGATTCGGCCGCAGCATGTGAAAAGCACGGTGTATACGCCCCGGGAGCTGGCCGATGAGCTCTTGGAACAGGTTGAAGTCAAAGCCGGCAGCCGTCTGTTGGACTGCAGTGTGGGAACCGGCAATCTGGTGATCCCCTTTGCCAGGCGCTATAAAAACCAGCTGGAGCTGTTCATCAATGATTTGGATGAAACAGTCACTGATTTGGCTGCCCTGGAAATCTTGAGGGCAGGGGGAGCGGCAGATGTCCAAACCAGCTCCCGGGACTTTTTGGACTTTGCGGGAGAATTTGATATCATCATCGGCAATCCCCCTTATTCCGGCCACAAGGATATGACGGCGGCGGCGAAGCTCCGGCTGAGGCATGAATTTGGGGAGGTTTATGGCAACAAGGGGGACTTATACTACGCGTTTTTTCAAAAAGGTCATGACCTGTTAAAGGACAACGGCCAACTGGCTTTCATCGTGTCCCGCTATTTTCTGGAAGCCGAGTCGGCGAGGGATTTAAGACGGTATATCCTGACTCATTTTACGATCCGCTACATCCATGATTATTATGGGCGCAGACCCTTTGGGGCGGGGGTGGATCCCTGCGTCATCGTTCTGCAAAAAGCCAAAGCGTCTGGCAGCACCGCCTTTTTGGCGGTGAGGGAAGATGTCGGTTCCTTTACGGCACAAACCGGGGACTTATCACCGGAATCCATGAAAGTTTTGACTGAAGATGAACTTGCCCTGGTCCACGCCATGGAGTCCACAGCATCGTTTAAATTGGGGGACATGGGCAGCTTTTCCCAGGGCATCATCACGGGCCTGGACAAGGTATTTATAAAATCCAGAGGAGAAGCCGAGGCCCTGGGGATCGAGTCCGGCCTCCTCGTCCCCTGGATCAAGTCCAAGGCCATCGACGGGGGGGACATTAGGGAGTATTTGATCTATCCCGACCTGCCCCCTGGGGAAATGGAGGGGTTCATCCAGTATGCTGAAGGCTTTCGGGACAGGTTGTCCCAGCGCCGGGAGGTCAAGAACGGGGTCCGGGCGTTCTATGAATTGACCTGGGGCAGAAGGAAAGCCGACTTTATCAAGCAGCGGATCATTTTTCCCTATAAGGCGCCGGCCAGTAAATTTGTCCTCCGGGAAAACGTATTCCACTCCGCCGATATTTATTCCTATTTTCCGGAATCGCCGGAATATTTGCCCTATCTCGTGGAACTGTTGAATTCGCCCCTGTATGATCGATACATCAAAATCAAGCTGAAAAAACTCGGCCGGGATCTCTATGAATACTATCCCCACACCCTGAAGGGGGTCATGATACCCGATAGGAAACAATACCCGGAGGCAGA
>CAZOTM010000018.1:0-17757 GCA_964582675.1 uncultured Clostridiaceae bacterium | reverse complement strand
ACATTGTCCATTACACAGCGATTACAAATTTGCTTTTCCATTGTTTGCCTCTAATCCTATCATTAAGTCGTATATTGAACTGGGTATGGCAGAAGGAACCCCTGCCCGCAGTCCTCTTAAAATTGTTGTTTGCAGTTCACGGGAACTGACGGATAACAATATCAGTCGTCTTTGGTATAGTCGCTTTGGAGCAATTCCGTGAAGAATTTTTTCGTGTTAAGCTCCGAGTTGAACCGGGTATTCCACCGGTCAAAGGCTCCCCGGGATTTTTTAAGGTAGTCTTGCGGATGGTCGATGCGCATCCGGAGTTCTGCGTCGATCAGCTTGGCCCAGGCTTCGGTATCGGGCGTGGCATCGAGGAGGCGGCCGGTTTTATCATCCACGATCTCCGAGGAGCCCCCGGAATCCCTGGCAATGACCGGTACGCCGATGGACATAGCTTCCATGTAGGAAACCGGCAGACCTTCCGAATCGCTTAAATTCAGGAGAAAGTCGATGTCATCGGCCAAATAGCGCAGAAGGATCTCCCGATTGGGGATATGGCCCATGAAGCGATATTGCCTGCCCTTCAGCTTGACCTCCGCCAGCTGCTTGATTTTCTCGATATCCTCACCCTCTCCGTACTGATACCAGATAAACTCAGTCTTCAGCTTGGACAGGGTATCCAGGATCAAATCATAACGTTTGACATCCCGGATCAGGGAACAGGTGGCAATGACCGGCACGGTTTTGGCCCGGATCGCCTTGATTCCCTCCCCCTCCTTGTCTGTGCCCAGAAAGGCCACCTTTTTGACCGGCTTGTTGAACTCCGGCCAATTGGCTTCGTAGTATTTCAAGCCGTGGCTGGACACAAAGCTGATCTCATCCAGATTTTCGGCGATGAATTTCCGGAAGGGGAGATACTGGATATCGATCCGCTCCTTATAGATGTCAAAACCGTGGGCCCGGGAGACGATGGCCTTGACCTTGGGGTCCCGCTTTAAGTTCATCAAAGCAGCCGCGTAGGCTGGCCGGGACAGCCACATGGAGTAGATATAGACTTCGCCCTCGGCCTCCTGAATGATTTGTTCCATGTAGGGCTTAGCCTGCAGAGCGAACATGCCATAAAAGAGGGCATAGAGGAGCTTCTTTACCTTGTGTTTGCCCTTGATGTGGTTTTTGAACTCTTCCCGGACAGGGGCGGAGGCTCTCCATCCACCCCCCAAAACTGCCAGGAGGGCTTTGCCGTCCACCTGGTTGACGACCTTATAGTGGAAGCCGTATTGGGCGGCAGCAGCATCAAAGGTTTTCCTGTCCCCTTCATAAGTTAATACGAACACCTTGTCGAACAGGCCGCAAATGTATTTGATTTCCTTTTCAAAGAACGGGTCGCCGATCCTTCCCGGAAAAAATATTAACGTCTTCATTGGACTGCTCCTTAAGGAAATTCGCTCCCTGACGGCAGCTATCCTCTATTGCTGGAAATGTCGGAATCGGTCATCCCTTTGCCGTCACGGTACTGATAGGTATCGACGATCTTCCCCATTTCCATTTTGATCGTTTCATTGCTGATGCTGGTATCCTCGGCTAAGGCTTTCAAGTGTTCCAGCTGGGGCAGGAGGGTGTTCCAATCAAACTGATTGGGCTTGCCAATGTGGATGAGTTCATTCTTCGTCTTGGAGAGACCCTCCTCCGCCATCAACAGCTCCTCATAGAGCTTCTCCCCGGGCCTTAGGCCGGTGACCTCGATCTTGATGTCCACATCGGGTTCAAAGCCGGATAGGCGGATGAGGTTTCTGGCCAGGTCATAGATCCTCACCGGCTCCCCCATGTCCAGGACAAAAATTTCCCCGCCCTTGGCCATGGAACCGGCCGTTAAAACCAGCTGCACCGCCTCAGGAATGGTCATGAAGTAGCGGGTGATGTCCCGGTGGGTCACCGTTACCGGGCCGCCCTCCTGGATCTGGCGCTTGAACAAAGGGATGACCGAACCGTTGGAGCCCAGGACATTGCCGAAGCGGACTGCCACATAGTCGGTAGTCTTTGAAATGTTGTTGTAGGTTTGGACGATCATCTCACACAGCCGTTTGGTGGCCCCCATGATATTGGTGGGATTGACCGCTTTGTCCGTGGAAATCAGGATAAATCGGGATACCTGGTAGAGGTCGGCGGCCTGGACCAGATTCAGGGTCCCAAACACATTGTTTTTGACGGCCTCCGCCGGGGAGGTCTCCATCAGCGGCACGTGCTTATGGGCCGCCGCATGGAAAATAATATCCGGCCGGTACTCCGCCATGACCTGGAACATCTTGTCCCGGTCCCGGACCGAGGCAATGAGGGCAACGAGATCCAACTGGGAGTATTTTCGTTTCAGTTCGATCTCGATGTCATAGGCATTGTTTTCGTAGATATCCAGGATGATCAGTTTTTTCGGTTTATACTCGGAGATCTGCCGGCATAATTCGGAGCCGATGGAGCCGCCTCCGCCGGTGACCAGGATGACCTTGCCTTCAATGTAGGAGAGCATGTCACCCTGGTTCATCTCAATTTCCTTGCGGCCCAACAGGTCAGTGATCTCCACGTCCCGCATGGTGCTGATATCGATGCCCTTATTGATGACCTCGGAAATATTCGGCAGGGTCTTCATTTTCACCGCCGACGAATTGATCAGGTTTAAAATGCGCTTTTTTTGATCCGGGTTCAAGGACGGAATGGCAAAAATGACCTCATCCACCCGAAGGTCAGCCACCAACTTGGGAATATCCTCCGTGGAACCCAGGACGCTGACACCGGCAATGGCTTGGCCATACTTTCTCGGATCATCGTCCACCAGACCCAGGACATCGTAATTCATGTTGGGATTGTTATTGATCTCGTTGATCAACAGTTTTCCGGCCAGACCGGCTCCGATGACCAGGACATTGGTCCTGGACTTTTTGGGATCGATGATCCCCGTGTTGGTCTTTTTCAGGGCGACCCGATAAGCGATGCGGATCCCTTCCGTAAAGAAAAAGGCAATCATGGCGCCGATCAAAATGGTGGAGATGGTGATGTCGGTAAAGACAATCTGATCCAACAGGATGCAGGCGAAAAAGGCCACGATGTTGGCATACATGACGGAGATATACTCCTCCAGGCCGGCATAGGCCCACATATTCTTATACAGGCCGAAGACGATAAAGGAAGCCACATAAATGCCGGCAACATAGATGATGTAGGATTTAAAGTAGGCCACGTAGGAGGAATCCACTTCAAATTCTTTCTTTAAGAGAACCGCCAGGAAAAATGCTCCCATTACGATGAGCAGATCCGCCACCAGCAGTACCGTCTTGCGATAGTTGGTACCAGTCATTTTTACACCTCACTTTGTCTAAAACTGCTTTTCCCAAACGATGTTTGTCAACTGCCTGGTAAAACTTTCCAATACTGTTTTTCTAACACTGCTTTTCTATAAACGCTTTTCTATAAACGCTTTTCCAACTTATTTATAGTCTGCCAGTACATTCTCCAGGATGCTTCAAGGGGTTTCCCCTTGACAGATCACGCCTGCAGCCTGCCTGAATAATCGGGGCGATGGCTCTATCTTCCCCAGGCCCTGTGAATCTCCACGGGGCTTCTTCTATTCCTTACGAATTTGCCAACCCGGCAAAAATACACCGTTAATTATAAACGATTCTCATAATTATTCAACCTTACTGGGAAAATGTTACAAGTTGTCAGTTGTCAAAGCCTGTCCCGGTGGCGGTCGGGAGCCCTTTGCGGTTCACTGCCGGGGCACCGGCTGCCAGGGATTTTTCCAATGCTGCCTCCGGCTTGGCGGAATACAGCCACAGGATCAGCAGCAAGGGAAGCAGCCCCCCGGAGATCATGGCGGTGATGAGACTGCCGTCGTTTAAGGAAATAACATGGTAGATGATCAAACCGATGACAAACTCCGGTGACAGGGCCACGCTTAAGGAGTCCACGATGAGGAGGACAAACACGAAAATCAGGGCAATGACGATGACGCCGATGGCTCCGCCGTTGCCGTAGGCATCGGCTACATAGCCGGCATTGGAATGCATGTCCGGCGCATTGAAGGCGGTCAGGCCGATCATGTTGGCCGCATCCAGGGGATAGGGATTGCGGATGCCGAAGATCTTCCCGATGATGCCTTGGGAATAATACAGGAGGGGATTTTCGGAGAAAAAATCATACCAGATGAATTTGAGCTGGGCCGGCAAAAACAGCAGCCGGCGGATCAGGATGGAGGCGACTTCGATTTTTCCCGTCAGGTCCGTAAAGACGGAGATGGCGATAACCCCGGCAGGCGCCAGGAACCCGGCGATGGCCAGGAAATTGAATCGCTTCACCGCCCACATGACGAACACGATGACCGCCGGGATGAATAAAATCGCTTTTTCCGCGATGATCAAATATAGGAGGAGCTGCAGGGCAACGGCAGCCCCCAGCATGGGCAGGTTTTTATTTTTAAAGGCTGAGGCAATGAAAAAGGGATTGATCACCTTGCTCTGCCAGGGAACGAGATAGCCCATCAAAAACGGGTAGCTCAATTTTTCCCGGATGTCATAGACGGCATTCAAATTCAGCGCGGCCAATGAAGGCATGCCGTTGGCCCGGATCATGGAAACATATACAAATACTGTCACCAAAGCCAGGCCGCCATAAAGGATGACCCCCGACTGCCTGAGCCTGACGATCTTTAACAGGGGCAGCTTCCTTAAGAGCAGACACTCCAAAGCGAAGGCTCCGCTGACCAGTAAAAAGAAGCCGGTACTCAGGTTCATCATGGGATACAGGGAAAGCATGGGGATGAACAGTAAAATAAAATGCACCTGCTGGACCAGGGAGGAGGGTTTTTGCCGATCCTTGGGCAGGATGAGGAATAACCCCACCAACACGATCATGGACAGGATGTATTTAAATAAGCTGAAATTCAGGGTGAAGCGCACGTATTTAAAGAGCGGGTGGACAAAGGTGACATAGGATATGTCCAGTGCGATCCGATAAATCAGGAAGCCCGCCAACAATAATATTTCGTTGTATTTTTTAAGTAATCTCATAGTCTTCCTCATGGATAGAATCGGGGAATAAAGCCCTGGTCAAACCGCCACCTGGCCGGTATCCCTGGTCAGCTGGCCACATAACCTTACGGCCGGACGCAAACGGTTTAATTGGTCAAAACCACACCAAGAACCGGTTTACCGGCGCGTTTGGCCAGGCCGGCCTGCATTTTCAAATATTCCTTGTCAGAATCCGTCAAGGCGTTGAGGAGCAAAACCCCATCCACCGAACTGAGCCTGCCAATATTTTTGTTGTTTAAGGAAGGCACGCTCTCCACAGAAAAGGCCGGCATTTCCGTCCGGATGTTTTCCATAACGCCTTGCGCAGTCTTCGTTCCGTCCGAGATGAGGAGGAGCTCCCCGCCCTTTTTATCCCCCAACGCCAGCATCAGTTTGGCAATGATCTGGGAAACTGCCTCCCCGGCGGGGAGGGTTTTCCCCAGGATCAATTTTTCCAGGCTGCTCATGGGATTTCCCGGAACAAAGCCCAGGACTTCAACTCCGGCATAGTCTTCAAATTCCCTGATATCCGAGATCTGCCGGCTGCCCGGCGCCATGAGGAGCGCATAGACCGCCGCCAGGGCAATCCCGCCGGCAAAGCCCAAAATGCCCCATTTGATCATGGACTTGAACAAATCCATGGGCGAAGCCGCCGGATCGGTTTCGGCATTCTGCACCAGGGATGGTTTCAACGTTACCATCCTGCCCCGCTGGTCCTCCACCGTGGCCAGGAGCGTGGTGAGCTTGGTGACGATCCCCGAATCAATCGTGGTGAAGGATTTTTGACCGATGAGCTCCAGACTGTGGTCTGCTTCACTCATATTTTGATAAGCCGTCATGATCCGGTTGTAGTTATAATCCGCCAACCGGTCGGCCACGGCCTGGTCCGGATGGACTGCGTTCACCGTCAGGATGTTGGTATCCTCGTAGTAGCTGACATTTGTCAATTCATCGATGAAGCGATCCTCCAGATTTGTCCCCAGGATCCCACGATAAGCGGCGTAATCCTCCTCCGTGGAACGGAAGTTGGAATAATAAAAGCCGGACTTATTGGCATTGAGCTGGTCCGTGCCGATGGTATCGACAAATACCGTGAAGGTTTTGGTCGGCACCGACTGGGGATCCATATTCAGGTAAACGCTGTCCTTGATAAATTGTATGATCCCGGTGTTGGAGTCTTCATAAGCCTTATACTGGAGCACCTTGGCTTCCAGGGAGCTTTTGGTTTCCGGGGTCACCCCGGACTGCCCGGTGCCTTTGATAAAGCCCAGGGTCATACCCAATATCGTGGGAATGATCAGGATGGCGATGGTGATTTTTTTGTTTTTTACCAGTTGAACGATGATGGAACTTAACGTGATCTCGCGCATTGTTTACTCCTTATTGGCTCCCCTAGAGACCAAACTGCATGGCTCTGCAAGGATTTCTTTAATACAATTATAATTTTTTTCCAATATAATCGAACCATAACTAAGACATTATATCATCTGCCGCTCAAAATATTATTACAATCCGGTTAATGTTCATAAAAGCGTGGCTCCGTGACGAATTTTACGACTCTTTGCCGGGATCTTTGCCCTGCCAGATGCGGTCTTTGTCTTCCGTTTGTCCCCCGTTTGTTCCTTTTATTTTTATTTAAGTGTTATAATAGTCTCTGACATTGAACCGAACCGGACAAAACCGCCGGCCCATAGCCAGCAGGTTCGCAATAAAACAGCCAGTAAAGGTCTTATTTATGAAAAAAAAGCCAACTAATAATCGAAACAGCCATTATGGAGATAGAACCGATCCGGAAACATATTATACCCAGGAGCAGTCTACGGAAGACCAGTATGCCCGCACCTATCATGCCAAGAAAAAGAAGCTGCGCCTGTCCATGGGCTCGATTTTTCTGATCCTGGTCCTCCTGGGCACAGTGGGCTTCACTTATTTGACCAGTGTGTTGGCAACCGTCAAAGGGGTGGCCATCGATGAATCGGATCTTGGCATCACCAAGGAGCAGGAACGGCGGATCTCCCAGTATGACAATAAGATCAAAAACATCCTCCTGATCGGGCTGGATGAGCCGGATGAACCCGGCGACCCCCAGCGCTCCGACTCCATGATCATCTTCTCCCTGGATGACAAGCACAAGAACCTGAAGCTGTCTTCCCTGATGCGGGACACTTACGTGGAAATCCCGGAATTTGGCTCTGACAAGCTGAATCATTCCTACGCTTATGGCGGCGAACAGCTGTTGATGAAAACCGTCAATCAGAACTTCGGCATGGACATCACCGACTACATCCTGGTCAATTTTCATGACATGCTCAGTATCATCGACTCCATCGGCGGCATCGAGATCGATGTCAAACGGGAGGAATTCAGTTACGTCAATGAAGGCGTCCGTGACATCAACGAAAAAGAAGGCCTGCCCATCGAATCCGGTTATATCGAAAATTTTGGCAAGCAGATCCTAAACGGCACCCAGGCTACCGCCTACGCCCGGATCCGCCGAGTCGGCAACGGGGATTATGAACGGACCGACCGGCAAAGGCTCGTTTTGGTCACCATCTTCAATAAAGTAAAAAATACCTCCCTGTTGAACATGCCCTCCATGGTGGCCCAGCTTTCCCGCTATTTCAAAACCAGCCTGTCCCTGACGGAGATGATCGACCTGGGCAGCAAGATCCTGGGGGATAAAATCGGCGATATGAAACAGGCCCGCTTCCCTACCGACTGGGCATCCACCGAGATCTCCGACGATATGTGGTACCTGGAATACTACAAAGAGGGTACCGTCTTCGAGCTCTATAACTTCATCTACAAGAATATTCCCCCCACCGTTGATGTCTTTGAACAATACCTGAAAGATACCGACTCGGATTATTATGACAGCGATGGTTATACCATCTCTGAGGAAGCTGTCCCCTTAACCGTCAGTGTGACATCAGCAACCTCTGCCAAACCACCCGAAACCAGGCAGGCCCCAGCTGACACGATTCCGGACCTGATCCTCGATCCAGTAACCCAGCCTTCCCTTGAGACTGAAACTGATAGAGTCATCGAGACGGACTCCGATGGTGACACCGATTCCAATCCGTGATCCTAAGCTTAGCAATATCGGTGGACGTCAGCCCTGTTCAGCCTGGATCAGCCCTGATCCAGCCCTGATCCAGCCCTGATTTTTCTAAAAAAGCCCAGCTCCAATCAGGAGTCTGGGCTTTTTTTCTTGATCAAGTCATTGGAATCATGGGCCATTGGGCCATTGGGTTATTGATTCATGAGCCGGCACCGGGCGGTTAGTTCCCGGCCAGATATTTCACGACACCATTGACCAGCCGATCGGCGATGAGGTTCTTGAACCAGGGGCTCTTCATCCGGATCAAGTCGGTGGAATTTGTCATAAACCCGAATTCCACATCCACCGCCGGCGGAGTAATCCCGGCAAGGAGCTCTATGCTCCGGCCGATGGCTGCCATATCGGCTTTGGCTCCCCGATTTACCGTGTAGGCATAAGCCATCTCCTCTGCGATCAACGACCCCAGCTCACTGGATTCGGCCGGATTCGGCCCCGCCGCTGCGTAAATCGTCAGGAAGCCCGAAGCCGCAGCGTTGGCGGCGGAATTATGGTGCAGGCTTAAGACCACATCCGGGTCAGCCTGGCTGATCCGTGCGATCCGTTCTCCATTGGTCAGCCCTGTATCACCGGTTCTGGACATGACGACCCGGTAACCCCTCCCCTGAAGCTTGGCTTGAATGAGGTTCCCCATTTCCAGGTTCAGGGCTTTTTCATAGTAAGTGATCCCGGTTGCGGTGACCACGGCGCCGCTATTGCTCCCGCCATGCCCGGGATCCAGATAGACCGTCGGGGTGCCGGTGATGGTAAATTCCCGGCTGATTGAGTCATCATAGAACCCCAGGGAAAGGGGGTCCCGGACTTCCACGGTCAGGGTGTAACTGCCCGCTGGGGCGGTCCACGCAAGCGTCGGATTGCTGTTCCAATCGGCGGCGATGGAGCGCACCCCCGTGGTTTTATCCGTTACGATGAAGCGGTAACGCAAATCCGTCGGTGTGCTGGACACTCCGGTGAACCGGATGATTTTGCCGGCGGCTTTTATTCCAGTGATTTGAATGGATTCAATGGAACGATGGAAGCGGTTTTCCGGAACGTAGCCCGCCGGGGCAAAGACGGAGGCTGAATAGCCCGGCAGCACATTGATAATGAAGCCTTCGGCATCGGCTGGCAGCTTGGTCAACTGATTTCTTGACTCCACCCGGATCCTCACCGCACCGGTCTGTCTTGGCTGGAAGGTCATTGCCCGCTTATCCTGCCAGGGGGTGGCGGGCGTATACCCGGCTGGGGTATACACCAGGGCCCGGTATTCACTGATCAGTTCCGAGCCGGCCTCGGGAACGGCAGTCACCGTCAGGGCTTTATCATGATAATAGGGACCCGGTGTCACCCAAATGTACTTCATCATGGCCGGCGCAATGTTCTCTCCTACTGTCAGCGTTTTATCCAGATAGCCGCTGCTTTGGCTGCTGTCAGTTGCCGCCCAGCGCAGGGCGACCCGAAAGGTCACCGCGCCGGCACCACCTGGGGTGAAATTGAAGACAGGGGTGGCCTGCCAGGGGGACACATCGGTTGGGACACCCAACACCAGGGTTTGCAGCTTGTATTCAAGGCTGGGGAGATACTCCGGAGCGATGACCGCCTGGATCCTTGATGCTACACCTTGAACCAGGGGTTTGTCGGCCAGGATGTCCTTCACTGCCTCTGCCGTTCCCAGGACGTTCACCGATACGTCGGCACGGTCCTCCACAGCACCCTTCGTATATTTATTTCTTGATTCAATGCGATAAACTTTATTGCCCCCGGTTGTTGGCGTATGGTTGAATCCGCCGGACTCCTGCCAGGGGCTTAGCTCTTTGACCCCTGCCGGGACTTCTTCCAGGAGACGGTATTCACTGACGCTTTGCGCAGCTGCCCCGGCCTGGACGGAAAAGCCCAGGGCAAACCCCGTCTTATAGGGTCCGGGAGAGACCGTGACTGAATCGATGACTGCGGGAATGGCCTGGATGGTGATGGGTTGGTCCAGCGTCCCGGCGACCTCCAAACTGCCGACTTCCCGGTACTTGACCTGGAGGGTCTTCTCCCCGATCTCCCTGGGGGTAAAAACAAATTGCCCGGTCTTGTTCCAGTCGGCCACCGCCTCTTCCGGAGGCGGGTCGACCATGACTAAGGCATATTCGTAGAAGCCGCCGATCTGCTCATCCAATTCGGCTTGCACTGTGATCGTCCGGCCGGGAATCAGGGGACCGGAGGATAAAGCGATCCGCTTGACGGGAGAGGGTTTGGCCGTGACCGTCAGCTTGAACTCGACGGCATCACTGTAGAAGGGGCTCTTTAAGTATTTATCCCGGACGCTCAGGCGGATCTCATATTCCCCGGCTTGCTTCGGGGTGAAGCTTTTGACCGGATCTTCGCTGTAGGCAGACAGGGTCTTAAAGAACTCCCCAGCCTTATATTGAAGGAGGGCATATTCATTCACGAGACCGGAATTGCCCTCCGGTATGGCCGTGAAAGTGATCGCTTTGCCCAGGGGATAGGGCGATGGCGATATAACCACCTTAGACAGTTTGGCAGGGATATTTTCAACGGTCAGTTCCAGGGACGCTTCATCCTCCGGAACAGAGGGCTTTAAGACGGAATCCCTGGCCGAGATTTTCAGCTGGACCACTCCGGCCTTGGCGGGAACATAGGAAAATACGGGGGAGGTCTGCCAGACTCCGGCAATGGGTTCCACGCCGTCAACAGCTGCAGAAAGCTGGTATTCCGGGACAATGGCACCCCCAGTAACTGGGACTGCCCGGATGGAGATGGCCTTGCCCGGCAAATATGGCGCCTCACTGGCTTCCACGGAAGCGATCAAGTCTGCCGGACCTGCCTTGACCTCGACGTTAATGGTGGATTCATTGGAATGGACCGCCTCCGGACTGCTTACGTAGCGATTGCGGGAGGACAGGATCAGGGTATGAGAGCCCGCCTGAGGAGGGATATAAGTGAAGGTTTGATTGACCGACCAATCATTGACGACTTGCCGGGCGCCCTCATACACTGCCTCCAGATGGTATTCGTTGACCGTCAGTTCAGCCTCGGTCAGTCCGGAAACCGTTAGCGTCACTGTCTGATCCTTAAAATAAGGTGAGGCTGACAACGTCACATCTCCGATTCTCGGGTCAACCCCTCCGTATTTCTCCTCATCAGAAACCACCGGGTCGCCGATGGTGATGCTCAATTCCTCAGATTGCCAAAACCCTCCTCCATCGCCGGAACCGGCCGGCCTGACAAGGACTTCAAACAGATAGTCCCCGTCAGTTTCAGGTGTAAAAAAGACCGCCCCATCCGTAGTATAGGGGAATTCCTTGATCACGCCTGTTGTCCTATTAGTTATTTTAAAGGTGTGCTCCGTATGGGCATTGGTGGCAACGGCCATGCGGATGAGACTGCCGACGGCAAAGGCCCCCCCCAAATTGACATTCAATGGATTGGCTGGGGAGACCACCGCCGGTGACACGTTAAAGCCGGTGATGGTAACCGCTGCGTTGGACGGAGAAAATTTCGCGGGTGAAGCATTGGCCAGCCGCTGCATGATGTCCAGAATTTTCGTGCCATACTGAAAGCCCATGGCCCAGCCACCGCCATTAATATTCTCATAGTAGCCCAGGTATTCCACCATGGGGCTGACTCCCCGCTTCACATACCCGAAGCGGGGGTCCACCAGTTCCCCGGCCAATGGATCGGTGGAGGCATAGGCGAAGAGATGCTGGACATTGGTCCGGATGCCGTCTTGAATGGACTTGAAGACATTGCCCGTGACACCGCCGCCTACAGCGCCGATCCCGCCAAAATTATTCTGGGTGACAGCCACCTCGCCCAGGAAATTGAGCCAGCCCGTCTCCAGCATCATTTGAGCAAAAACCACATCCGGCCGGATGTTTTCCTTGGCGGCCTCCGCCAAGAGGGTATTCACAAAGTAGTAAATATAGGAATTTTCCTTGGGGATCTTTCCATTGGACTTGGCAGACACGGAGTTGGACTGTTTCAGTAAATTCATGTACTTATTGGGGTCCGCCGTATAAGGCTGAACATTTTCCGCCTGGTTCATAATGTTGGTCAATCGTTCCGTCACCGTCACCACTACCTCATGGCTGTAGACTTGTCCGCTCTCACCGGTGACTGCCACGGTGATGGTGTTTTCACCGCTGCGGAGATCCTTGATCAAGGTAATGTAGCCGGTGGATGGATCCGGCGAGATGATGGGATCCACCGGGAGGGAAACGGGGCTGCCCCCAGAATCAAGGTAACCGATGCTGATTGTCTTCGGCGCGTCCAAATTGCTGACTGAATAGCGCAGGACATAGCTGCCCGTGATCGCATCCCCGCTCCGGGGTGCAGTGATCAAAACTTCGCCGGCGGCAAAGGTCTCCAATGCGCCAAATCCCAACAACTGAATCATGAACACCGCCAGCATTGAAAAAATTGTCATTTTTCGCTTCAACATACGATTACACCCATCGATCCTTTTTAAAAATAATGGTTAATTTTAGCTTTTAATAACATAATAAATAATCCGGAAATTTAATACAAGGGCTAATCTGGGCTAAGATTTGTGCCCAGAATGGCGAAAATACACAGTCTGACCGATTCTCGGGACCTGGTTTGGCCCCAGATCGAGTTTTCCGGGCAACCCCTTGATCCGGACAAACAAGGCAAGCCGCCAAATAAATTTGGCGGCTTGCCTGATTCGTTATTAACTTAGCCCGACCAAGGCCTTGCTTCCAGAGGCAAACAGTCCCCTGGCTCGTGAGGATGGTCAGTCATTCAACGGAAGGTTTTGGGAGACGTTTTATAAGTTCCGCTCCCCTTTAAAAAAGCTCCCACTCTGATAAGAGCCCCTCCATATTTTCCGACAAATCAAAGCTGCTGAATAAATAGATCTTCGTATCGCTGTCATCAAGGAGCTCAACAAAAGCACTGCCCTTATCGAAAGCCCTGCCCGGTCCTGTCCAAAGGACCGCATCGGGAGTTTCAGTGTCGGAAATAACCGGTCCCGGAACAAATGCCTCGGGTATTACCAATTCGGGAACAACTGCTTTGGGTATTTCAGCAATGGAGACGGCTGACTCAACTGGCTGGAAAACCGTGTTGTCCAAAAGCTCTTCGGGTATTTTCGCGGCTGCTATCCCTTCCATTTCCCGACTGGTCACCACCGGATCGACAAAGATGGCAGATAAGAATACCAGCACCAAAAAGACGGGCAATCCCCGCTGCAGGTTGTTCAAAATCAGCCTGATTTTTGAAGACAGGGTGCTCATATAAAGAAACACATTCCCCGGCGTCGTTGCCAAACCCGATTCATAGACACGGAGCGTATTGATGAACAGTTCATAGGCAGCCAGCACCAGGATCGACCCCAGGGCCATTAAAAAGAGCTCCCGGAAACCCGTCAGCCGCCCCCGAAAGGCTGCAAACAGGCCAAAAGCCAGGAGACCGCAAAGTGCTGCAAAGAGAAGATTGACTTCCCCGTCCCTGAACTCAAAATAAAACATGGGCAGAGCTCCCAATAAAGTACCAAGCACTGCCCCGATAAAGGCTCTGAACCCATTAAACTTCGGAATTACATTATTATTCAACGATATATTACTCCTAGGGATTACTAAAGATAAAGTTATTCTATTTCAATGTCAATGTCAATATCAACCTCATCTTCGGGCTCCGCCAAAAGTTCCGGGTCATATTTTTCGTACAATTCGTGCCAGATAAAGGATTCCTTGATCCCATCCTGATATTGTACTGTAATATAGTGTTCATTCAAAAAAATGACCTTACCGGTTTTTTTCTTGATGAATATCTCCATGCCTTTTTCATATTTTGCTTTCTCATCCTCTAAACTAAAGGAATTTTCACCCTTTCTGTTCAATCCATAGTTCCCCTTTCAGACATTGTGAGTGTAACCACTAAAATTTTCCTTCCCGGATGTGCTGTTTTCAGATCCTAAGTCGAAATCTCTTCTTGCTTTCATTTTAACACCATAATATGGACATTTCGCTTTATCTTAATTATAAATTTATATTGGAATTAAACTATTTTTGAACTTCGTCCTTATCTTGAAACTGGATATCAGGCACCAACAGCGCTCCGCACCACCTTCCCCACCAAATGGAAGATACCTTAGGGTCTGATACCATAAGTGGAATACCAATCGTGAAAAATTGCGCATTTAATCCAATTGCCCTATAATGGTCAATGCAGGAAATGAATAATTGAAAGGAGATTGTATAAATCAGCGCCAGAACCCATTGGGTTGACGAGGTTGAAGTGATCGAAAATTCGGCGGATGCTTCACGGGACACACTCCCGAAAAAGGTCAAAAAATACGGGCGGCAACGGCCGGGACAAATATGACCGGGTGATTCCTGTTAATCTAAATAACAGCGAGGAAACAACCATGTGTGGAATAGTAGGCTATTATGGAAAAACCAGTGCGGAACAAATACTCATTGACGGGCTGCAAAAGCTTGAATACAGAGGTTATGATTCCGCCGGAATAGCCGTTTTGGAGAACGGTAAAATTAATGTCATCAAAACCACCGGCAAGCTCAAAAATTTAAAAGAGCGCCTTAAATCAGAAACCATCACCGGCACAGTGGGGATCGGTCATACCCGATGGGCCACCCACGGCGCCCCCAGCTTTGTGAATTCCCATCCCCATTTAAGCAATGACAATACGGTGGCGGTGGTCCACAACGGGATCATTGAAAACTACCTGGAGATCAAGCAGCGCTTGATCGATGAAGGCATCGTCTTTCAATCCGATACGGATACGGAGATCATCCCGAATCTGATCGCCCAGTACTACAAGAAAGAACCGGATTTTCTCAAAGCGGTCACCCGGGCAGTCAAAGAGTTCCGGGGCAGTTTCGCCCTGGCCATCCTATCCCTCAATGAACCAGACAATCTCATCGCCGTCCGCAAGGATTCCCCCCTCATCGTAGGTCTGGGAGAAGGCGAAGGCTTCGTGGCCTCCGATGTACCGGCCATCCTGAAATATACACGGCAGGTGGTCTACTTGAACGATCTGGAATTGGCCGTCCTCAGCGCGGGCCAGCCCTTATTCTTTGATCTGGACGGAAATCAAATCGAAAAAGCCATCCATTTGATCGAGTGGAGTGCCGAAGCGGCTGAAAAAGGCGGCTATGACCATTTCACCCAAAAAGAGATCTTCGAGCAGCCCAAAGCCCTTCGGGATACCATGACCGGCCGCATCATACCCGGCTCCCCCATCCATTTGCCGGAATTTAAAATCTCGAAAACCGAGATCGACAATCTCAGCAGGATCTATATCATTGCCTGCGGCACGGCCTACCACGCCGGGCTGGTCGGTAAAAAAGCCATTGAGACCCTGGCTAAGATCCCGGTGGAAACCGATGTCGCCTCGGAGTTCCGCTATAAGGATCCCCTCATCGACAATCGGACAATGGTCATCGTCATCAGCCAATCCGGTGAGACCGCCGACACCCTGGCCGTATTAAGAGACGGGAAAGCCAAAGGAGCCCGGGTCATCGCCATCACCAACGTGGTCGGGTCGTCAGTCTCCAGAGAAGCCGATGAGGTATTTTATACCTGGGCCGGCCCTGAGATCGGGGTTGCCTCCACCAAAGCTTACCTGACCCAGCTCATCGCCATGTATACCCTGGGAATCTACTTTGCCGAAGTCACCGGCCGGATCACCCCGGAAGATTCCGATGCGTTGAAAACCGAGATGCTCAACCTCCCGGAAAAGGTGGCCGAAGCTTTGAAACTCAATGATGAAGTTAAGGCCTATGCCGGATTGATCTATGGAAAGACGGATGCCTATTTCCTGGGCAGAGGCATGGACTATCTGGTATCCCTGGAAGCTTCCTTAAAGCTAAAGGAATTGACCTACATACACTCCGAAGGGATCCAGGGCGGAGAATTGAAGCATGGTCCGATTGCCCTCATCGAAGCAGGCACGGTGGTCATTTCCACCATGACTCAGGAATCCCTGGTGGAGAAAATGGTGTCCAATCTGAAGGAAGTCCACTCCCGGGGCGCCGACATCCTGGCCATCGTCTCCGCCAATTATGCGGAGATGGTAAGACCTCAGGTCGACCATATCATCGTCATCCCGGAAGTCCTGGATCTCCTCTCCACCGTGGTGTCCATCATCCCCCTCCAGCTCCTGGCCTATCAGGTCTGCACCTTAAAGGGTCTGGACGTGGATAAGCCAAGGAACCTGGCCAAGTCGGTAACGGTGGAATAGCCAGACTCCATTTTAAAATATCATTGATACAAAACCATAGAAACAGCATCAGCCATAAAGAAGACGGGCTGTGGAAAATCCACAGCCCGTCCCCTTTATGGCTTTTTAATGTCTGGTTTTTTTATTGAATTATACAAGCCATGGTCGATTGGCTTTTGGTCCAGCCTATCTGGTCTGTTTCTTTTTGCCTGCCTTCAGGACAAAGAGTCCGGAAGCCAGCAGTCCAAAACCGATGAACGGCAATGCCATATTATTTTCTGCTCCCGTATTAGGAAGCTTCTTGATATAGGTATTGGTTACCGTCAGCTTATCGGCTGAATAGGTGGTACTGTAGTCAACCAGTTTGGTCAATTCAGATATGGTATAAACATGGGCGGTGCCGTCTGCTTTGTACTTTGGCAGATCCTTCCAGGTGTGGGATACAGCCGGGGATACCAGCTTGACTGGTGTTCCGTAAGCCTTGCCATCCTGCATCAGCTGCAATTCAATGGATGGTACCCTATGTCCCCAGGGAACCTTGGCCCATACTTTCTTACCCGTTATGTCCACTGTCTTGTAGGTGTTGGTCACCGTCAGTTTATTGGCGGAGTAAGTGGTATCAAAATCCTTTAAATCGGTCACTTCAACGATGGTGTAAACGAAGGCGGTTCCGTCCGGCTTGGCCTTGGGCAGGTCATTCCAGGTAACGCCGGTAGCCGGGGAAACCAGTTCCACTGCCGCACCGAAGTTAACACCGTCCTGCTGGAGCTGAAGCTTGATGGTCGGGATCGCATAGCCGCTTGGCAGGCCGACCCAAATCTTGGTGCCGGTTACGCTGGTGGTCTTATAGGTGTTGGTAACGGTCAGTTTATCCGCTGAGTAGGTCGTATCGAAATCCTTCAGTTGGGTCACTTCAACAACTGTGTAAACAAACGCCGTTCCGTCAGCTTTTAATTTTGGAAGATTATCCCAGGTGATTGTCAATGCCGGCGAAACCAGATCCTTTTCAGGACCGAAGTTCACGCCGTCCTGCTGGAGCTGAAGCTTGATGGTCGGCAGGGTGTATCCAGTCGGTACGCCCGACCAAACCTTCTTGCCCGTTACGCTGGTGGTCTTGTAGGTATTGGTGACAGTCAATTTATCCTCAGAATAGGCCGTATCAAAGTCCTTCAGTTCAGTCACTTCCACGACGGTGTAGATAAACGCTGTGCCGTCCGGTTTGACCTTGGGCAGATTATCCCAGGTAATGGACAAGGCTGGTGGAACCAGTTCCTTTTCCGGGCCGAAGTTTACGCCATCCTGCTGGAGCTGAAGCTTGATGGTCGGCAGGGTGTAGCCAGTCGGTACGCCGGACCAAACCTTCTTGCCCGTTACGCTGGTGGTCTTGTAGGTATTGGTGACAGTCA